>JAITFE010000048.1 GCA_031281585.1 Bifidobacteriaceae bacterium
GTGCCGGAGCGTTTGCATCCCCGAAGCAGACCAACCGAAGTCCCCTGCGCGCTGCTCGCCAGGCTCGCGGCGGACATGCGCTGGCAGGGCATGGGGCTTGGACGCCTGCTGCTTCGCGACGCGTTGGCGAGGTCGGCCCTGCTGAGCCAGTCGATCGGGGCGGCCGCCGTCCTGGTCCACTGCCGCGACGACCAGGCGAAGAGCTTCTATCTGCGCAACGGCGACTTTCTTGAGTTGCCCGGCAACCCGTACCAACTGATGATCCCCGTGAAGACACTCAGGCGCTACCTGCCGCAGGCGGCTGGGCATGAAACGGCCGGCTAGGACGCGCAGGCCACCCGGCATGACGGCCCAGTCGAATCCGCGCGCGTGGGCACGCCAGCGGACCGGTCCCAGGCCAGGCAATTGGTGGAGAGTCGAATCCGCGCGCATGGGCACGTCAGGTTCGCGTCTGGCCTGCGGCGGCGTCCACAAGATGGCGAGACCCGGCATCCAGCCCGCGGCGGCGAGCGTAGGTTTCCATCTGGCCTCGGCGTTCGACTGTAGGATTTCATCTGCCCGTGACCGACCGCCGCCCCGCTGACCAGGGGAAACGGGAAACCCCCGAAGACACGAGCCTACATTCGACGGCCTGAGCCAGACGGGAACCTACATTCGGCGACCCGTGCCAGACACGAACCTACACTCGGCGTCCCGGACCAGATACGGACCTACATTCGGCTGCGAGTGTAGGTTTCCGTCTCTTCACCCGCCGGCGGCGGGCAGGCGTCAGCGGGGGACGTGCCCTTTTCCTTGCGCACTCGGGTGGCTGTAGCCTGACCGAGTGGCGCAGTCTGTTCGAGCGAAGGCCTTGCGGGCCGTCGGGGCCGCCTGGGCGGAGCGGTCGCTGCGGCGAATCGCGCTTGTCGCCCAGCTGGTCAGCTTGTTTCTGATCCTGGTGGCCTTGGCGCTGGCCGTGTTCCTCAGCCGCTGGTGGCTGATCTTGCTCGGCGCGGTCTTGATCCTGTCGCTGGCGGCGTGGATCGCGGCCACCGTGGCTCGCTCCGCGATCCGGCGGGTCAGTTCGGCCGAGACGCCGGAGCAGCGCGCGCTGGCCGCCTCAATCGCGGACAAGGCCTCCGGCCTCGCCGACCTCCGGAACACGCGCCGCCTTCTGCTGGCCCTCAAGGTGCTCTTCGGCTTCCTCCGGGGGAATTCGTTCATTGGCGGCCTTGTCGACCAGGCGACCACGGCCAACGCCGAGTTCGGGGAGTTGTGCCGCGCCTTCGCGTGACCTAACGCGCTCACACGGCCAGCGCACGATGCCGTCCGCCCAGACCCGCGGAAATGGGGACGGTACCTATTTCCGGAGAGCCGAAAATGGCAACCCAATCCGGTTCCGGGACGCCGTGATAGGGAAGGGAAATGGGGACGGTACCTATTTCCGGAGAGCCGAAAATGGCAACCCAATCCGGTTCCCGGACGCCGTGATGGGAGGAAGTGCAGCATGGTCATCACGCTCGACGCGATGCCCTGACGCTCAGCGATGCGGTGTTTTCGGGTCAGGTACCGTCCCCATTTCCGTCAAGGCAGTTGGGCGCGGGGGACCATGGCGGTGATGTGCATGCGGCCGGGGTTGACCCACACGTCGGAGTATTCGACCGGGCGGCCGTCCGCCAGGTAGGTGACCTGTTCTAGGTACAAGATGGGCGCGCCGGGGGCGGTTCCAAGCCGGTCGGCCACCAAGTCCGGGGCTGCGATCGCAGTGATGGTCCGCTGGCCGTAGGCGATCGGGAGTCCGCAGTCGACCTCCAAGTAGTCGAACAGCCGCCGGGACGTGAAGTCGACCTCCTCGATCCCGGGCGCGAGCGCCGCCCGGACATAGTTGACCAGGCAGGCGATGGGTCCCTGCGCATCCGTGCGGACCCGCTCGAGGCGGAAGACCGCCTCACCGCCGGGCACGTCGAGCAGCGCGGCGATGGGCGCGGGAGCGGGGCCGATCTGCCGGTCCACGACCCGCGAGGTGAACGGCCTGCCCTGGCGGGCCAGTTCTTCCGACAAGGTGGCGAACCGGCTGGTGATGGGCGTCTCGATGGCGGGCGAGGTGACGAACGTCCCCCGCCCGCGCACAGTGGTCAGCCGGCCTTCCGCGATCAGGACCTCGATCGCCTTGCGCAACGTCCCGCGCGAGACTCCGAGGGCGGCGGCCAATTCCGGTTCGGTGCGCAGCCGGTAGTGGACCGGCCACGCCCCCGATTCGATCTTGGCCTGAAGGGCGCCGGCGACTTGGCGGTAGACGGGGGTTGGCCCGGCGCGGTCGAGCGCCAAGGGTTCGACCAGGTCTCCGGGGTCCATGGTTCCAGCCTAGCTCGCGGCTTGCGTCATGTCCTGTTGTTGTCTATGGTTGTCCGTGCTTGTCTACTAGTCAAGGAGGATAACGAGGACAACATGTCAATTGACGTTTTGGCGGTCGGCGGATTCGGTCTTGGAGTCTCCCTTTTTGTTGAGCGGGCGCCCGCCGCCGGAGAGACGGTGGGCGGAGCCACGCTGGTCAACACCCCCGGCGGCAAGGCCTCCAATCAGGCGGTGGCCGCCAGCCGGCTCGGCGCGAAGACCGGGCTGGTGAGCGCCGTGGGACCGGACGGAGCCGGCCGCGCGGGCGGCGAGCTTTGGGCCTCCGAAGGGGTCGATGCCGCAGGAGTCGCCGTCATACCAGGCGAGACCATGCTCGGGGCGATCGTCACCGACGCCACCGGCGAGAACCGGATAGTGGTGGCCGATGGCGTCCTGGCCGACCTGGAACCAGCTCACGTCCGGCACTCGGTCACCGAGGGCGGACGAGCGCGGATTGTGCTGACTTCCTGCGAGATCCCACTCCCCGCAGTCCGCGCGGCGCTCGCGGCGGGCGCCGCCGCCGGAGCGGTCACCATCCTCAACCCGGCTCCGGCGCCAGCGTTGGCCCCGGCCGACTGGGCGAACATTGACATAGTCACCCCCAACCAGACCGAGGCCTTGGCCCTGCTCCGCGACTCGGCCCCCGAGGCCGCTGGCGCGACCCAAGTCGAAGCGGCCCAGGTCAGCGAAGCCAAAGCCGAAGCGGCCCGAGTCGGCGCTGCCCAGGTTGGCGGGTCTGAGTTTGACGGGTCTGAGTTTGGCGGGTCTGCGGTCGGCGCAGGGCCGGTCGGCGCAGGCCCGGTTGACGCAGGCCCGATTGACGCAGGGCCGATTGACGCAGGCCTGGTCGGCGCAGGGCCGGTCGGCGCAGGGCCGGTCGGCGCAGGGCCGGTCGGCGCAGGCCTGGTTGACGCAGGGCCGGTCGGCGCAGGCCTGGTTGACGCAGGGCCGGAGGCCACCGCCGCCGAATTGGCACGCCGGCATGGCGTCACGGTGGTGATGACCTTGGGCGCGGGCGGCGTGCTTGTGCAAGCGCCCGGCGAAGCGGCCGTCCACGTGCCCGCATTCGCCGCCGGGCCCGCCGTGGACACGACCGGCGCGGGCGACGCCTTCAACGGCGCTTTCGCGGCGGGTCTCGCCGCCGGCCTGGACCTGGTCGACGCGGCCCGCCTGGGCGCGGTCTGCGGCGGCCTCGCCGTCACCCGTCGGGGCGTCATCCCCTCCCTGCCGACTCTGGAGGAGGCGACCGCCGCCCTGGGGAACGCGGGATTGGCCCGCCTCGCGCCAGCCCTGCGCGGACTCGCGGCGGCGACCCGCTCCCAGTCCGCGAACCCCCGGCTCCAAGACTCCCAACCCCAAGGCCCGGAGCACCAAGGCGATCAACCCGTGAGCCCCCAACCGCAAGGTCTCCGACCAGATGACCTTCCGCCCGGCACCTCGCGACCCCCGAGCTGCCCGCTCCAAGACACCCAACCCCAAGGCTCCCAACCGCAAAGCCCGCAACCCCCGAACTACCAGCCATAAGGCTCCCAACCGACTGTCCCAGAAAGGACGCCATGAGTACGCAAACCCAAACCGACGGCATCGTGCGACCGGAGAACATCACCGAACCCGCACAACTGGCCCCGTACATCCAGCACACTCTGATCGGCACGGGCACCACCCGCGAGCAGACGATCCGCCACGCCGAAGAGGCCGCCGAACACGGGTTCAACGCCGCCATGGTCGCGGGCGCGTGCGTGCCGCTGACCGCGGAGGTGCTGCGGGGGACCGGCGTGGCCGTCGCCTCCGCGCTCGACTTCCCGGCCACCGGGGTCATGACCAGCGCCGGCAAGGCGGCGGAGGCCGCCGAACTGGTCCGGCTGGGCGCCGGCCAAATCGACATGGGCGTGCAGATCGGCTGGCTCAAAGACGGGCGCTACGACGACTTCAGGGCGGACATCGCCGGGGTGGTGGCGGCGGGCGTGCCCGTCAAGGTGATGCTCGAATTGCCGCTGCTGACCCCCGCCGAACGCGACGCAGCCGTGGAGTTGGCGGTCGAGGCGGGCGCGGCGTTCCTCAAGAACGCCTCCTCCGGCTCGGTCGAGGTGGCGTCCGTCGAATCGATCCGCTACCTGGTCGCCAAGGCCCCCGCCGGGGTTTGGGTGAAGGGGTCGGGCGGGATCGCGACCTTAGACCACGCCCTCTCCCTGCTCCGCGCGGGCGCGGCGCTGGTGGGCTCCTCGAACTCGGTGGCGATCGTCACCGGCGAGCGGGGCTCGGGCCGCTCTTACTGATCCGGCACCCGCACGGGCGCCGCAAACCACACCGACAAGGAGGTCGCCATGGACGCCGTTCCATTCATTCTTGACACCGACACCGCGCAGGACGACTGCGTCGCGATCATGCTAGGGCTGTTAGACCCGCGCGCGGACCTGCGGGCCATCACCATGGTGGCTGGCAACGTGGGCTTCGACCAACAGGTCGCCAACGCCCACATGACTTTGAACGCCGCCGGCCGGCTGGGTCGGGTACCCATCCATTTGGGCTGCTCGCAGCCCATGTCGCGGCCCTGGGAATCCGCCGAATCCGTCCACGGCGACGGCTCCGGCGGCCCCGCCATGGACATGACGGGCGTGACCACGGACGGAGAGCACGCCGTGGACGCGCTGCTGCGCATCACCGCCGAACGGCCCGGCGAGGTGAGCGTCTGCGCTATCGGGCCGCTGACCAACATAGCGGCCGCGGTGGTCAAAGACCGTTCGTTCCCGGCGCGAGTGAAGTCCCTGCACATCATGGGCGGCTCCAACAACGGCCGGGGGAACATGACCGCCGCCGCCGAGTTCAACTTCTACGTGGACCCGGACGCCGCCCAGATTGTTTTCCAAGCCGGCTTCCCGGACGTGCATGTGCTGACCTGGGACCCGCTCACACTGCGCGACGCGACCCTGCCGCGCGCGGAATACGAGCGCCTGGCCGCCATCCCCACCCCGTTGGGCCGCTTCTTCAAGAGGGTCTGCGACACCACGCTCGCGTTCAACGAATCCGTCGGCGTGGACGGCTCCACCCACCCCGACTCGCTGACGCTGGCCACGTTGCTCCGCCCGGAGTTGATCCTGGCGGAGCGCGCCTACCGGGTCGACGTGGAGACCGGCTCCGAGCTGACCCGCGGCTACTCCTCGATGGCCTGGCCGGAAATCCTGCCCGAACTGGGCGCCACACCCAACGCGAAAGTGATCGAAGCGGCGGACCGGGAGGCTTTTGTCGCCCTGCTCGAAGACGTGCTCCGCCACCAGACCACGCCTGACCGACCCATGGAAGGAATCTCATGACCACCAACCCGTCACAGAACCCGGCGCAGCATCCGGCGCCGAATCCCGCGCCCGAGGACCAGTACATAGTTGAGAAAGTGCGGGGCCGCGACGCGCGGCCTCCGTTGGTGCTAGCCGCGCTGATGTGCGTGATCGGCGCGTTCCAGCTCAACGCCACCATGCTCTCGCCCGCCATTGGCGACATGGCGGACCGGCTGCACACCAACGCCGGCGTGATCGGGTGGAGCTCAACCGTGTTCCTGGCGGTCTCCGCCGCGCTCGCTATCCTGCTGCCGCCGTACGCCGACAAGATTGGTCGGCGCCGGGCGCTGATCTCCTCCGTCGCCATGATGATCCTCGGCACGGTCATCGCCCTGGTCGCCCCGAACACGTTGTGGCTGATGATAGGGCGCGGCCTGCAGGGATTCTGCGGGGCGACGTTCTCGCTTGGCAACCTGACGCTGCGGGCGATCCTCGAGCCGCGCAAGTTCGGCGCCTACATGGGCCTGGTCGCTGCGATCAACAGCGGAGTGGCCGGGATTGACACCCTGGCGGGCGGGATGATCACGGACGCGTTCGGCTATCGCGGCATCTTCGGGGTGATCCTGTTGGTGGAAGTGGCCGCCGTCATTCTGGTGTTCCGCTGGGTGCCGGAGACCCGTGTCGCCGCCGCCGCGTCGATGGACTGGCCCGGCGCGTTGTCCATGACCGGCGCGCTTTGGGCGCTGAACATGGTGCTCACGCTGGGCTTCAGCGAGACCGGCTGGACCAGCCCGTGGACCGTCGGCCTGTTCGGGGCGGCCGTGGTGCTGGCCATCTGCTTCGTGGTCCGCGAGCGGCGGACCCCGCAGCCACTGATCCCCCTGTCGGTGCTGGCGCAGCGCCAAATCTGGGGCCTGCTCGGAACGACCTTCTTCACTCTCGCCTCAGCCTTCTCCGTGCTGTTGTTCGCGCTGCCCGCGTTGTCCCAGGATCCGGCAGGCTTCGGCATGGGCGGCACGGTCTCCGCGCTGATGTTCCTGACGCCGTTCTCCCTGCTCGGCTGGCTGTTGGCGCCGGCCGCCGGCTGGCTCGCGCCGCGCGTCGGCTACCGCCTGGTCCTCCGCTTCGGCTTGGCCGGGACGCTGCTCCTGTCCGTCGGGATGGTGGCGGGGTTGGGTTCTAAGTGGGCTCTTTTCGCGTTGTCGCTGCTCATGGGTGCCACCTATTCGGCGGCGACGAACACCGCGCTCAACGCCCTCGGCGTGCTTTACGCCCCGCCCGAGCGTCCCGGCGTCCTGCCCGGACTCAACGACGCCGCGTACAACATTGGCGCCGGGATCGGGATGGGCGTGATGGCGTCCGTGGTGGCCTCGGCCGTCGCGAACGGAGACGCCACGGGCGGCTACCGCACCGCCCTCGTCATCGGCGCGATCGCGTCCGCGGCCGCTTTGGGCTTCTCCTTCGCGTTGCCGGGCCGCGCCACCGCCGACGAGAAAGTCTGACGGCTGCACCGGGGGCGGCCGGACGGCATCGGGCAACGGGGCTTTAGCGAAAAAGCCCAGTCAAGCCGACGATGCCGTCCGGCCGCCCCCGCTCTTGCCGCCGGTTGCCCTCAAACCGCGGAGGGCGGCTGTCAGCGGCGTGCTGCCCAATTGTCAACCCTCCGGGAGTGGTTGATTCGTTGACTCATTGAAATCCTCCGCGTGCGGGTGGTGTCGGGTTGTTGGGTTGGGGTTTGGGCCGGGATGGCCGCCGCCTCACCTGGCCACCGTCACCCCAGCCCGTTCAGGGCCGCCTGGTACCGATCAACGTAGCGCGCGTTGCGGTTGATGTAGGACCATTGGCGGCAGGCGACCAGCAGGGCGCGGCCCTGGGCGCTGCGGGTGTATCTGACCTGGTAGGCGGCGAGCCGGTGCCGCACGGCCTCCGCGAACACCGCCGCTTTGTCGGCCGTGGAGACAAAGCCGGGGCAGGCGAACGCGTCCCTGGGGCGCGCCGCCGCCAAGTCCCGCCGCCCGCGCACAATCACATAACGCGGGTTGTCGATGGGCGACATGATCTCGATCATCGCGGCCGCGAACGCGGCCTTCTCACGGGCGGTGCCGCCGACCAACGCGCATTCGACGGACTGGTCCGCCTCGCCCAGGGCCACCGAGACATGCGTGGCCCGCGACGTGATCTCCCCAAGCTGGCACATGGTGTCCCGCACGGCGTTGGCCAGCGCCCCGACCACGCGCCTGGTCGAATACCCGCGTGTCAGCCGCCTGATCCCCAAGGCGAATCCGATCACCCCGAACACAATCACCCCCAGGCACGCCAGCGCGAGGACTACCACGGGCGGCGCCAAGTCCGCGCTGGCCGCGTCAAGCTGCGGCCCCACCGCGTCCCGGAGCAGAGTGGCCGCGAACCACATCGCCGTGGTGAGCCACACCAGCCCCAACGCGTCTTTCCACACGGCGGCCGGGGGCCGCACGGGCTGGTCGGGGACGGAAACCACGTCCTCGATCCCGACCGCGCCCACCTCGCCCAGCGACCGCCGCCAAGCCTGGGCCATCCCAGCCCGGTCGCGGGCGCGGCTTTCCATCCCGGCGTTGATCCGCTCCACGCCCGCCCGCGTGAACGGCGGCCGCACAATGTCCACCCGCCCAATGCCGGTTCGGATCTCCGCCGCCGAATACGCCGGCCCGAAGAAGCCCCGGAACCGCCGCGCCAGCGTGGAGTAGTCCGCGCTGCGAATCCTCGGGTCCCCGTCGTCCGGCAGCGGCGGCAGTTCGGAGGCACCCGCCGCCTTGGCGTCCGTTCCCCCGTCTGCGGAGGCCCAGAACTCGCGGTGCGACCGGTCTTTGCCCAGGTCGGTGGGCTCCAGCGCGACCAGGTGCCAGATGTTCGCGGTCTTGTCGGGGACTTCGGGGTAGGAGCGGATGGCGCGGCCGCGCATCTGGTTGGACAGCATGAAGCTGCCCACAAAGCTGGCCAGCACCAGCGTGTTGACGCACGGCGAATCCCAGCCTTCGCCGAGCAACGCCGTGGTGCCCACCAGCGCCGTGACCGCGCCGCGCCGGAACGCCTCCGTCACCACTGCGACTTTCGCCCGGTTGGAGCCGACGAATCGGAGGCGTGCGTAGCCGGTGCCGCGTAGGGGCTCGAAGCTAGCCTCCACGTCCTGTTCGGCGGCCAGCGCCACCAGTTCGCTGGCCCGGTCGGCGGGCCACAGGGTCAACGAGCCGGACAGCAGCCCGATCGGCGTGGACTGCGGGAGCGACCGCCGCAGCGTCTCGAAGACCGGCACCGCGCCCATCGCCGTCAGCGGCAGTTCCGGGTTTCCCACAACCGACAGGTGATCCGCGCGGATGTAGTCCGTCAGGACCACCAGCCGCAGGTTGGCGCCCAGCGCCGCGTGCTCGGCGGCGGCGATCCGCCCAACCGCGTCAAGCTTTCCGAGCGAGTTCGCGAGTTGCCGGTCCAACTCCACGTCATTGACGAGCTGGAACCGTTTCTTGTGCAAGAGCCGGTGGCGCCTCGCCAACGCCGCCACCCGCCCCGCGAATTCGCCGAAGAACTCCTCGCCGAAGGCGATCGCGGCCAAGGCGGCCTCCACGCCCGCCAACTCGAATTTGGGCTCCCCCCGCCCTGGCACCAGTGTGGCCGCCAACTCGCGTGGCACGTCCAGGCCGGCCCAGCGCGTCAACGGGATCAGCGCCGCGAGCGCGTCGGCGTGCTCGCAGACGTACTCGCTATCCGACCCGCCGGCGCAGAGCGCGACAGCCTCCGCCAGGAGTCCGCCGGCCGCGAACTCGCCGAGGAAGGCGCTGACGCGGGTTTTGTGCTCGGCGATGGCGACGGCATCGGCGGCGGTTGGCGTGGAGAACCAGATGTAGTCCTGGTGGGGGCAGAGCGTCCCGTCCGCGACTAGCTGCGGGACGAAGATCTCCGCGTCGATCGGCCCGTTCAGGCGGGTGTAGCGGTCCCATTCACCGGCGGACGCGTCATACGGCGGGGTGGCGGTGAGCGCCACGACCTTGGCCGCCGAGCCCAAGTCCTCAAGCAGCGCCTCCACCGCCTTGTGCCATTCCCGGCGCAAGTGGTGGGCCTCGTCGAGGCAGATGGTGCGGATCCCGGCCGCGTGAACCGCCGCGAACAGGTCAAACTTCGGGCTTTCGGCTTCCGGCCCGCGGTGTCCGGGTTCGGAAATCTTGCACGATGCCGTCTCCTCCGCCGGCCCCGCCGGGTCGCCTCGGTCTCCGGCGCCGGGGGAGCCCGCGACGTGCGGCGGGTCTGCGGCCTCTTCCTGGTCGGCGGCGTCGAGCAGGTCTGCGCCGTCCCGCAAGTCGGCGACATCTGTCTGGTCTGCGGGTTCGCCGGGATCCAGGCCGCGCAGCGCGGCGTGCAGCGCCTGGTACGTGACCGAGGTGATCAGCGCGGGCCGCCGCAGGTCGTGGGACACGAACGCGGCCGGGTCGGCCCCGGCTGGCAGGAACAAGTCCGCCAGGCGCTCGCCCCATTGCTGGGCTATGACCACCGTGGGCGCCAGGATCAAAGCGGGCCGGCCCAGCCAGCGAATCAGCTCCAACCCCAGCACGGTCTTGCCGCTGCCCGGCGCCGCCACAACGTGGATCCGGCCGTCCGCCAAATGCTCTCCGGTCTCCCGCAGAATCGCCGCCTGATAAGGCCTGAATTCGCCCTTGAAAACAACCTGCTCAAAGCCAGCCCCCGCGCCTCTGGTCGACTCGGCGGGTTTGGCCATCCAGCCATGATGGCACAGCCCCACCAGAGGGCGACCAAAACGGGGACGGTACCTATTTCCCGCCGAAAATGGGGACGGTACCTATTTCCCGCCGTTCGGCAAATCCCATCGCAGCGCCAGGCCCTCGCCACGGCTGGGCGAGGTGCGCTGATTGGTCCAGTTCACCCGCGTTCTCCGACAATCAGCAAATCGACCTGCGCGACTTCCCCGACCTGTTCGGACCCGACAACGATGGTGGCCTTTCCCGGAGTCGCATCAGCCGGGATCTTGATCGAGACGGCGAGCTTTCCCTCTTCGTCTGCGTCAATGACGGTCAGAGTGGTGCTCTGGTCTCCCTGAATCCAAATGACAGGCAGATCCTCCAACGGGGACGCCGTCCAGCCTCGGGCGTCAAGCTCGCCCTTGTCATTGAAAGGACAATGCGTGAAGGCGTCCCCTCCCGTGAGATCCAACACCTCCCCGGGGGCCGCCTCTTGGGCGGACAACCCAACGGCCATCAGGGCCTGGAGACCGCATCCGCCCGCTTCCGCCTCGACCGCGCAGCCGGCCATGACGCCCGAGGCAAGCGCGAGACCACAGCAGAAAACCACGATCCGCGCAGTCATAGCCGTCCTTCCTTCCTACGCCTATCAGCATAAGGCCGTTGATCCCCAAACCCCGGCCGGCGAGGCGGGAGCCGTACTCCTCATCGAAGACGAGAGTGGGATGAGCCTCGGCGCGGGACTTAATGATTTGGGTCGAGCGGCCCGCCAGGAAATGCGGGCGCCTTGGGCGCCTAACGCAAGGGGGTTTCTTTGGGGCGGGCGGACGGCATCGGGCAATTGCTTGACGATCGGTGTCGGAGTGTGCCGCTAGAGTGTGCGGTGGTTGGCCTGATCGGCGCCCGGGCCTGGCCAGCCGAGCCCCCAGAACTCACTTGGCCAGCCGGGCGGAAAGAAGACTGCGGTGTTCAAGAACCTGTCCAAACGGAAGCTGCGCTCCCAGGTGCCCGAAAAACTGGCCAAACTGCTGAAAGGCGTGCGCAAACAACGGCCCGCCCTGGCGGACACGCTGACCACCTACATAATGACCGGCCAAAACGCCGCCGACCTCGCCAAGTTGGACGCCGCGGACGGCGAATGCCTGGAGGACACGCTGCGTCCCTGGCGCATCTCCGCGAAGCTGGGCGAACTCGCCGCCAACCACAAAGACCTGTCGCCGGACCAATGGGTGAGGCTCGGACAGATCATCGGCGCGCCCATGATCGCCGACTTGCAGGCGGACTGGCCGCCGGTGGTGCCCAGGTGGTTCGCGGCGCTCTTGACGATCCGCGCGGAGCGCTCAAACGAAACGTCCGCCTGGTACCCGTCCTTCGAAATGGATTCGCTGACTGCGGTCGGTTACAGCCCGGCTCAGTCCGCGCACGTCATCGCTCTGGCCTTTTTCAAACTGAGCTTCGAGGACGGTTGGCGGATTGAGACGCTGCTCAACTCTTGGCGGCGGTCCGCGGACGAGCCGCGCGCCCAAGAACTGGCCCGCCTCATGTTGCCGGTGGCAGGCGACATCCCGGCGCTGCTGGGGAGGCTGCCGGCCGCCCAGCGCGCGGCGTCCATCCGGTGGACCGGGATCTTCCCCGAACTGCGGGCGGCGCTGACGCCCGCTCTGGGCGAATGGATCATGGACAAGGCGAAGACAATCCGGGAGGCGGCGCTCGAATCAGCACGCGAACTGCCCTCAGCCGACTGGGAGCGGCTGATGGAAAAAGCGCTGGAAGAGGCGCCCTCGGCGGCGGTGCAGTCCCTGGCGGAAGAATGCGCTTTGAGGGGCGAGGACGGGCTCGCGCTGCTGCGGGCGCAATCGGAAAAAGGCGGGGGCAAAGCTCGCCTGGACGCGATCCGCCAGGTCTTGGAACGCGTGGCGGCGGCCGAACAAGTCCAAGAGGCCGCCCAGGCCATGCCGGACTTGCCCCCGCTGCCGCCTTTGAACGACCCGCCACCGCCGGACGACTTGCTGGAACGGCTCGTCCGGGCGGTCGAGGCCTGGATAGAGGAGACCCGCCAGCGGGCCGAGCACTACAAATGGGCCGGGTATAAGAAGCAGTACAGGGAGATCTGCGGCTACGGCCGCAAGGAGTGCGTTCACGTGGCCGCATGGCTGAAAGGCGAGGTCCCCAAACCGCCTCAGGAGTTGCGGAGCA
Source organism: Bifidobacteriaceae bacterium (assembly GCA_031281585.1). NCBI lineage: Bacteria > Bacillati > Actinomycetota > Actinomycetes > Bifidobacteriales > Bifidobacteriaceae > Bifidobacteriaceae bacterium. The sequence continues at coordinate 12,566 of JAITFE010000048.1, forward strand.
TCCCCACGTCTGTGATCGCGTCCGCCGTGGACGCCCCCAGCCCGGCGGTGGCAGCACGGCTCTTGCTTTTCCCCGATGACCACGGCCTTGCCTTGGACACCTTCGAATTACGGGGTCGGCAAGCTGACGGACAATGGGGACTGGACCTGCGCGCCCTGGTGGCCGCGTTCGAACAAGCCGGTCTTGAATCGGCCCGCCAGCGTATTGGAGCCGAAGTGTTGAACAGCCTATGGTGGTGGAAGCGCCGCGACCTCGAGCACATTTGGCCCTTCTTCGTGGAGAATCCCGAACTCCTCGAAGAGGCGCTGGCTCTGCCGCCCACCGACTCAAAGCCCAAGGCGGCGCTGGAAGTCATTGACGCCATGTCCGCAGTCCCCCCGATCTTCGTTCCGCAACTGGCAAAGCTGGCATTGGCGGAAACCAAGGCGCTGCGCGCCGAGGCGCAAGCGCTGTTGTCCAAACGCGGCGACGCGCTTGCCATCGCGGCGGGCGGCCTGAACGCCTCGAAAGGCGAGCCCCGGACTGTGGCAGCGCGCTGGATCGGCTCAATGGCGGCGGCCGGGGCGGCCCAGGGGGCAGACCCGGGTGACGGACCGGAAACGGCCGAGATGGCTGAAAAACCGGATGGGGGCGGGACCGTGGCGGACGGCCGGGCTCCGGCGGCGGTGGCGGTGTTGCGTGAGGCTTTGGGGAGGGAGCGGAGCGAGCCGGTTCAGGCCGCGCTGTTGTCGGCGTTGGCGGCGTGGGGGGATGACATTTCGCCGCACCTGTCGCCGGAGGCGTTGACGGCGGCGGCCGGGAAGGGGTTGGCGAAGAGCCCGCCGGCGGGTATGGCGTGGGTGCCGTTGGACGCGCTGCCCGGGTGCCGGTGGCGGGACGGCGGTGCCGTCCCCCCGGAGGTGGTCCGTTGGTGGGTGGTCCTGGCCGTCAAGCTGAAGGACCCGGCCGGGGCCGGGTTGTTCGGCCTTTACCTGTCCCTCTTGGACCCGCCGAGCCGGGAGGCCTTGGGCCGGTTCGCGTTGGACGCCTGGGTGGCGCGGGACACGGCCCATCCGGGCGACCAGGCGTGCCGCGACCACGCCGCCCAACAGGTCGATTCCCGTTACTCGGAATACCAGTCCTACGCGCGCCGCTACCCCGACTACGAGTATTACGCCGCGAAGGGGCGCCTCACCCGTGACCAGGTGTTCGAGGAGCTACGCAGGGAGAAAGCCGGGGAGTTCCTGGGCAGCGCGATCGGGGAGAAGGGGCTGCTCGCCTTGTCGGCCGGCGCGCCGGGCCACCACGTGCTGGCGGTCAGCCAGAGGTTCATCAAGGACTGCCCGCAGCGCCGCGCCCAGGTCGAGGCGCTGGTGGTGGCAGCCGCGCAGAATCCGGACCCGGCCGCGATCCAGTTTGTGCTGTCGATAGCCCGGAAGTTCCGCCAGGCCACGGTCCGGGCGAGGGCCGCGGAGTTGGCGGAGGAGATCGCGTTGCGGCGCGGCTGGAGCATGGACGAGCTAGCCGACCGGACCATCCCGACCGCCGCGTTCGAGGACAACGGCGTCCTGGAGCTCGACTACGGCCCCCGTTTCTTCACCGGCCGGATCGCCCGCTCCCCGAAGACCGGAGCCTTCGGCGTCCAGTTGGCGAACCCGGCCGGCAAACCGATCGCTGCGCTGCCCAAACCCGCCGCCGGGGACGCCGAAGACCTCGCCAAAGAGGCGAAAACCCAGCTGGGCGCATCCAAGAAGGAACTCAAGCAGGTCGTGGACTTGCAGACCGCCCGCCTGTACGAGGCGATGTGCGCCCAGCGGGCCTGGGACGCCGCCGTCTGGCTCGAGTGCCTCGCCGGCCACCCGGTCATGCGCCACCTGGTCGCCACCCTGGTCTGGGTCCACCGGGAGGGGAACGGCCCGGCCCGGTTGTTCCGCCCCACCCAGGAGGGCGAGTTCCTCAACGCGGAGGACGATGCCGTCCCGGTCGCCCCCAACGGAACCGTCCGTTTGGCGCACCGCGCCCTGGTCTCCCCCGAGGAGGCCGACCAGTGGCGCGCCCACCTGGCGGATTACGGCGTGCGGCCCCTGTTCGACCAGTTCGGCGCCCCCGACCCGCAGCTTCAAGGCGACTTGGGAGAGCTGGAGAAAGTCGACACCCGCAAAGGCTGGCTCTCCGACACGTTCGCCATCCGGGGACGCGCCAACAAACGCGGCTACGCCAGAGCCGACGCCGAAGACGGCGGCTGGTTCACCTCTTACCGCAAAGAGTTCCCCGCGGCCGGCCTGACGGCCTGCGTCGACTTCACCGGCTCGGGCCTCCCAGAGGAACTCATACCCGCGGCGGTCACCGTGCTCCGCTTCGAAGACGCCTACGGCGACCCGGTCAAACTCGCCCAAATCCCGCCGGTCCTCCTCGCCGAAACCCACGCCGACTACACCCACATAGCGGAAGCCGGCCAATACGACAAAGACTGGGAGAAGAAAAGTGCCTACTGAACCCCAGGCCGGCGACGCGGCCCCATCCCGCGGCGACGCCCTCCGCCTGCCGGCCGAGGTCAAATACCAGGACGAACTGAGCCGCCTGCGGCAATGGGACCAAGACCGGGGCGAGGAACTGCCGCCGGGCTGGAAGCTGTCGGCGCGCGCGGTCCGGGCTTTCGTCATCGGACATGAGGGTGTGGGCGTGACGCGCAAATTCTACGGCGACGACCCGTTGGTGGACCGTTGCGTGGTGACGTTGTTGGGGCGTCAGGGCCTGATGCTGGCGGGGCCGCCCGGCACAGCCAAGTCCATGCTGTCGGAGCTGCTCTCCGCGGCGGTCAGCGGGAACTCGAACCTGACCGTCCAGGGGACCGCCGGAACCACGGAGGACCACATCCGCTACTCGTGGAACTACGCGTTACTGCTGGCGGAGGGGCCGTCGCGGCGCTCGCTGGTGCCGTCCCCGATCTGCCAGGCGATGGAGTTGGGCGCGGTGGCCCGGTTCGAGGAGATCACCCGCGCGGCCCCGGAAATCCAGGACACCATGGTGTCCATCTTGTCGGAGAAGCAGTTGATGATCCCCGAACTCGGATCGGACGCGCGGGTGGCGGCCAAGCCTGGGTTCAACGTGATAGCCACCGCGAACCTCCGGGACCGCGGCGTCAACGAAATGTCCGCGGCGTTGAAGCGCCGGTTCAACTTCGAGGCCGTCAACCCGATCGCCGACCCGGCGTTCGAGGTCCAGTTGGTCTCCCAACAGGTCGACGCGGAGCTGGGAGACCGGCGCCGCGACGTCAAGATTGACCGCGACGTGCTGGAGTTGCTGGTCACCGCGTTCCGCGACCTGCGGTCCGGGACCACGGCGGAGGGCGCGGTCATCAAACGCCCCGAAACGGCCATGTCCACCGCCGAGGCGGTCAACGTGGCCGTGGGCGCCGCCTTGGAGGCCCGCTACCTGGGCGACGGCAAGGTGACGGCCGGCGGCATGGCCCGCCAGTTGTTGGGCGCGGCCCTCAAGGACAACCAGGAGGACGCCGCCCGCCTGGACTTTTACCTGGACACGGTGGTGCGGGAACGCGCCCGCCGCAGCCGCGCCTGGAAGGATTTCCAGGCCGCCGCCAAGACGTGGCGTTGAGACAGCTTGCCCGATGCCGACCCAAGACCACCAGCACCACCGCACCCCGGCACCGCCGCCGGGAGCCAAGCAGTTAGGCAACGGCGCCGGGAAACCGCCGCTCCCGCCGGGGACGAGAACGGCGTGCCCGTCGCCACCTTGCGGCGCAGGGCAAGCGCCGCTCCCAGCGGAGACGGGAGGGGCGTGCCCCCGGACACCCTACGGCGCAGGGCAAGCGCCGCTCCCCGCGGGGATGAGAACGGAACGCCGCAGATGACGGCGGCTCCTCAGCGCGCGGTGCCGTCGACGGCGGGCCCGCCGCCGTCGACGGGGCGGACCGGATTGGCGGGCGTCCCGCCGCGCCTGGAACGGGCTTTTGCCCTGTTGGCGGAGCTTCAGGGCGCGGGCGTTCACTTTGTGCCCATCCGCCACCATTCCCCGGCGTGTGCCGCCGCGGCCAGGGCTTTGATCGAGACGGTGAAGCCAGACGCGGTTTTGATCGAGGGCCCCGCCCAGTTCAACGCGTTGCTGCCGCTGCTGACCAGCCCGGCGACCGAGCCGCCGGTGGCCATCTTGACCCTGGCCGTGCGGGCCGGGGACCAACGGTCGGGGCTGTTCTACCCTCTGGCTGACTTCTCCCCGGAATGGGTGGCGCTGCGCGAGGCGTCCGCCCTCGGCGCGCGGGTGGCCTTCATAGACCGCCAGCCGGAGCCTGATTGGGCCGGGCTCGGGGATGGTGACGGATTTGGGGATGGTCACGGCGACGCGGGCGTAGCCCTTCTTCGGGGCGAGCGCTACTTCGCAGAAAGCCAAACCTTGGCCGAATTGGCGCGGCGCGAGCACTGCCGCGACCACGACGAGCTCTGGGACCACCTGTTTGAGTTGCGCGGCCCGGAGGCTGATTGGCCGGAGCTGCTGCGGGATGTGTTCGCGTGGAGCGCCCTGGCCCGGCTGGATTATGAGCCGGAGGTGTTAGAGGCGGAAGGCTCGGCCGCGCGGGAGGAGGTCATGGCGGGACACATCCGCCGCTGGCGGGGGTCGGTCACCGGCCCGATTGTGGTTGTGACCGGCGCGTTCCACACCCTCGCTCTGGTCGAGTCCCTGGGGCCGGGGCTCGCCGGGGCTCACTCGGCCGAGTTGACCGTCCGCCAAGCTGAGGCGGCCGGCGAGGCGTGGTTGATCAGGTACAGCCTGGATCAACTGGCCTCGCAGACTGGGTATGGCGCGGGCATTTCCTCGCCCGGCTACCGCCAGCGCCAGTGGGACGCGCCCGCGGGCGGCGAGCGCTTGGCCGCCGAATGCCTGGCGAGCGTGGCCCAGCGCGTCGCCGAGGCCCGGACCAGCGAGTCGATCAGCGTGGCCCAGGTGATGGAGGCCACCTTGCACGCCGAGCGTCTGGCCGCCTTGCGCGGCCACCGGCGGCCCGGGAGGGCCGACCTGCTGGACGCCTGCACCTCCTGCTTCGCCGCTGGCGACCCGGGCGCGGCTCTTCGGCGCGCCGTCCAAGAGGTGTTCGGCGGGGACAAACAAGGCCGGGTGCCGCCTGAGGCGCCGGCCCCGCCGTTGGTGGCGGAAGCCCGCGCAGCGGCCAAGGCTCTGCGCTTCGACCTCAGCGCGCCGAGCCCCCGCACCACCACCTTGGATGTGCGGGGATCCGCCCGCGGGCGGCGCCGCAGCCGGTTCCTCTGGCTCATGGCTTTCCTCGACGTTGGCTTCGCCCGGCGCCTGTCCGGCCCCGACTACGTGGCCGGCGTCTCGCTCGCCCGCGCCCGCGAGCAGTGGGAATACACGTGGACGCCAATGGTGGAAGCGGCCTTGGCCAGTTTGGCGCGGGAGGGTGCCACTTTGGCCGACGCCGCCCGGCGTCGCCTTCGCGCCCAACTTGGGCCCGCGCCCGCCACGCCGGACGGCCAGTCCGGCGGACTGGGGTTCTGGGACGCCCCCGCAGGACCCGGCGAAGACGGGGCCGGGCGGCGGGCGCTCGGTGGCGGGATGGCAGGATCGGGGTTGGCAGGCGGCGAGGCGCGGCCCTCGGCGGGCGCGGTCGCGGAGGTGGTGGCGCAGGCTGCCCTGATCGGCTTGGAGAACGATCTCGCGCCGCTTGAGGAATTGCTGGAACGGGTGATCGACCAGGATTCGGACTTGGGCTCGGTGTTGGCGGCCGCGCGGCGGTTGATGGGGCTGTGCCGGGCGGCTGAACTGCTCGACTTGGCGGAACCGGAGCGGCTGGAGGCCCTGGCGGCCCGTGCCGTGCCCCAGCTGGTGTACCTGTTGTCGCAGCTGGGTTCTGCGCGGGAGGACCGGGAAGCGGAAGCGGTGGAGGCGCTGGTCGGCGTCCACGAATTGGTGGGAAAGCTGGAAGACCAGAGGCTTGCCGAGTTGCTGCGCGGGGCCTTCGCGCGGCTGCGGGCCGCGCAAGACGTTGGCCCCGGCCTGTTGGGCGCCCTGATGGCGCTTGGGGTGACGGAGGGAGCGGTGGCAGACGCCGCGTTGGCGGGGAAGCTGCGTGGGCTGTTCGCGCCCGGATCCGACCCGGCCTTGGCCATGCGGTTCTTCCAAGGGCTGATGCGGGCCGCGCCGGACCTGGTGTTGCACACGCCGGAATTGTTCCAAGTGGTGGACCAGGCGCTGGACGCCCTTGACGAGCGCGATTTCTTGGGCTTCTTGCCGGAACTGCGGGGCGCGTTCGCCCGGCTGCGCCCCCGTGAAACCGCCGCGCTGGCGGCTCGGGTGGCGGCGGGACCGGGCGGGGCCGGCGGGTGGGGCCTTGGGCAAGAGGCGGCCGACGTGACGGAAGCGGACTTGGCGCTGGGGACGGCCGTCGAACTGATGCTGCGCCACGAACTAGCGGCTGACGGGCTGACGGATTGGGCGGGGCAATGAGCGCGCGAACGGCTGCGGAGCGCCGCGCGCACCACTCGCTCGCTGCGCGTGAGACGCCCGCTGAGAACGCGCCGAGAGGCTGGTCGAACGGATGAGCGCGAGGCGGTGGCGGCTGGTGCTGGGACGCTACGCGGATCGGGCGTTGCCGGCAGGCGGCGCCCTGAACCCGGCTGACCTTGAGCTTGACGGCGTTTTGGCGTACCTCTTCGACAAGGAATACACCGAGCGGGGACACCGGCTAAGCGGGCACGAAAAAGGCGACGGCGGCGGCCGCGACCCCAGTGCGTTGACGGCCATCTCGTGGCTGGAACGGACCCGGCGGCTCTTCCCGAAGTCCGCGTTCGAGCGGCTGCAGGCCCAGGCGGTGGAACGGTACGGCATGACGGAGTTGCTGGCAGACCCCGCGACGGCGGCTTCGTTGGAGCCGAGCCCGGCGCTGGGCGCCGCGCTGCTGGCGGTGCGGGGGCGTTTGGACGCGAAGCTCGAAGAGGGGCTGCGGACGGTTATCGCCAGGGTGGCCGAGGAAATCGCCGCGCGTTTGAAGACGCGGTTCGCGGCGGCTCTCAGCGGGCGCCGGAATCGGTTCGCCCGCTCGCCCAGGGCGCGCGCCGCCGATTTGGATTGGCGGGCCACCATCCAGGCCAACCTGGCGCATTACGACGTGGAACGGCGGCGGCTCCTGGTGGACCAACTGCGTTTCAACGCCCGGTCGCGGCGGGAACTCGAGTGGGACGTGATTCTCTGTCTGGACCAGAGCGGGTCGATGGCGTCATCGGTGCTGTACGGTGCGGTGTGCGCGTCGATCCTCGCGGCGCTGCCGGGGATCGCCGTCCGGCTGGTGGTGTTCGACACCTCCGTGGTGGACTTGACTGCTCAGGCGGCCGACCCGGTGGGAGTGCTCATGACCGTTCAACTGGGCGGCGGCACGGACATCGCCCGGGCGGTGCGCTACTGCGAGACCCTGGTGCGCACCCCGAAGCGAACCGTGTTGGTGCTGATCAGCGATTTCGAAGAGGGCGGCTCCGTGTCGGGGTTGCTGGCGGCGGTGAGCAGACTGCGCGGGGCCGGCGTGGTGCTGCTGGGTTTGGGGGCGTTGGACGATCAGGCGGAGGCCTCCTTCGATCCCCACGTTGGCCGGCTCCTGGCCGAACGCGGCATGGAAATAGCGGCGCTGACCCCAGACCGGTTGGCGGATTGGCTGGCGGAGGTGATCGGGTGAGCAATTGGGCGGCGCGGGCAGCGACGCGCCGACGGTTGGGGTACACGGCATCGGCGGGGCGGGCCAAACTGGACCCGACACGCGGAGCCGACCGGGTGGCAGAGGTGACCCGGTGAGCGATTCGGCGCGTTGGGCGGCCGGGTACTGGGGTTTGGAAGACGCCGCCCTGGTCGCCCTGGCGAATCCGGGGCTGGTTCGCCGGGCGGCCAAGTTGGCGGGAAGCGTCACGCTGGAGAACGGCGGGGCCCGCGCGCTGGTAGGGGAATTCGCCGTCGAATTGAGCGAGCGGGGACCCGAAGCCGCCCGATGCCCGTGCCCGGCCGCCGGAATCTGCGTTCACGTCCTCGCCGCGTCAATGGCGCTGCGCGCGACGGCCCCCGCCGACTGGGCGGCCTGCCCGGACGGGCAAACCCCAGCCGGACCGGGCGGCATTCCCAGCACGGCGCCTCAGCCCCTGGCGCGCGGCCGGGCAAGCACTTCCATTCCGCCTGGCGCCACGTCCGGCCGCGATTCGGCTCGCGGCCGGCAACCGCAGACTGGGCCAACGCCGGCGACTCGCGCTGTCACTAAAGACGTGCGCCAACAGGTCGCGCGGTTGACCAGTACCGGGCTGTCGCACCTGGGAGGGCAGTCTGCGGAGGCTTTGGCCGACCTCGCGGCTGCGGCGCGGACCGCCGGCTTGGCTTTGTTGGCTCGGCATTTGGGCTCGACCGCTGGTCTGATCAGGGATTTCGCGGCGCGTTCGGACCAGGTGGCCGAACCGGAACTGGCTTCCAGCCTGGCCCGCCTGTGGGCCTTGAGCACGGCCTTGGACGCCGCCGGACCCGAACGCTGGCAGCTTCTGCAGGGGAAGGCCAGGCGTTCCTTCGAGGAAGCCGGCGAGTCGTTGACGCTTCTGCCCTTGGGCGCGGCCTGGTGGGAGAACCCTTCCGGGGCGCGGGGAATCACACTGTTCACGTGGGACGCCAAAGAGGGGGAAATCCGCGCGGCGGTGGCGGCGCGTCCAGCCGGGACCGATCCCCGTTTCCGGCGCGGACTTGACTGCGCGGACTTTTGGGGGGTCCCGCTCGACCGGCTGCTCGCCGGTCCGTTTGAAGTCCACGACCCGCGTCTGGCGGCAGACGGCGGCCTGTCCACCACCGGGCGGGCGACCCCGGCGGAAGCGGGGGGCTGGAGCGTGGAGGGCCTGAACGGCATCGTGCAAAGGCTTGACGGCGAGGACCGGGAAAGAGGTCTGGCGGCGCGGGGCTGGACGGTGGCGCTGTTGGCGGTGCGCGGCGCGGGCGCACCGGTGATCGACGAACCCGGTCAGGAGCTTGTTTGGCCGCTGGAATTGGCGGGCGGAGATGGACGGGCGGTGCTGACGCAACCGGTGGACGCGGCCTCGGAAAAGCGGATCGACATGGTGCTGGCGCTGGCGGCGGCCGGGCGGCCGGTGACCCACGTGCTGGCTCGACGAATCGAGACGCGGTGGGAGCCGGTGAGCGTGTTCGAACGGCAGAAGGGCGGCGCGGCCAAGCTGGTGGCGCTTGATTTCGCGGCGCCCGGCAAAGGCAAGTCCCCCGCGCGGGCGGCCCTGGCGTTGATGAGGCGGCGGCGCGGCGGGGCGGTGCCGCTGGTGGTCAGGCCGGCGGTGGCGGTGGTGTGCGACCAGGTAAAGGACCTGGTGGTGGAAGTCGCCGCGACCGGTCGGGCGCAACTCAGCCCGGCGCAGCGGGCGCGGCGGGACAGGTTGGCCGTGCTGTGCGAAGACTTGGGGCTGACCACGCTGGGGGCGGCGGCGCGAGGGATTGAGAACGGACCCTCGGCGGGCGGGTTGCTGCGGGCCCAGTACCTGGCTGACCAGGTGGCGGAACTCTGCCTGGAGGTCGGCGGCGGGTGAGCGGACGCGTGGCGACGGCCTGGGGAGGGCCGCCTACTCGCGGCCGTCGGTCATGTGCTGGGCGATTGGGCGTGCGGCCACGAAACCGATCCATATCAGGGCGACGGCCGCTTGGCGCGCCCAACCCGTTGCCGAATGGGACAGCAGGCCGCCCCCGACCAACGCAAGCGCTGCCAAGGCAAGTCCAATGCCGCCTAGCCGCAGACGCTGCCGTTTGTCCATGGTCATAGCTCCCCTTTCGTGACCGCGACCCGCCAGACCGGCGATCCGCTGGCGATGCTAACACGAGGGCGGGATTCTGCGGCCCGCCCCATGGCGCGGTCCCAAAGGCCGGTTCCGCTGCCGGAGAGCCGAGCGTTTCCGGGACTCTCGGAGCGCCAGTGCAAGCAAGAACCGCATCGTGATCCACCAGCGGATCACGAAGAACCCGAAGGTTGCACTCGCGACCGAAGCGATCCGGAAATCTCCCGAATGGCCGGCCGCCTCTAGAACTGCCGCCGCTTCATCGCCGCCAAGAACTGATCAGCCTTGACCAATCCAATCCCCCGCCCGACTGACCCTTCTTGCGCCGGGCGCTGCGTAGCTGGCGGAGCGCCTCGTCCCGCAGCGGCGGAAGCATCGGGGTCCCCGCCCGTTCCAAGCCGAATGCCAAAGAAACCTCCCCGTCCCCGATCTCTACCCGGTCGACGGCCGGCCGCGGCACCGACTCCAGATGCCCCAGGAGCGGCTCAAGCCAGCGCGCAGGGGCGGCGCCGTTCTGAATCAGGTTGACGAGCGCGGAAAGCTCGTCCTTGTCCAGCTTGCCCTTCTTGGGCACGTCGATTGTGTCCCACACTTCACCTGCGGCTTGCGTCTCCCCGACCTGGGTCAGCTGGGTTCCGGCGGTGTTCTTGAGCGCCAGTTCTGGCCGAAGACCCACCGACAGGGCCAGCTCCACGAAAGCCTCAGGGGCGATCCGCTCCTCCTCGAACAGGGTTCGAGCCACGTCCAAGGCTCCTACGGCTGCGGACACCGGCCCCCGGCCCAACGCCTCAACCACAACTAGAGGATCGCCGATTCGGGAAATCATCACGACCGGGTCGGGTCCGGACCGTTCGACGTGATCCTCGGCCATGGCCTCCCAGCAGGCCGCCAACGCGTGCAACACGGCCGGTTCGCGGCCGCCCGCGTCCACTTGGCTCCACGCCGCGACGAAGCGGACACGCGGATCGCCGTCCTCGCGACCGGCGGCCGCCAACTCAGGCGCCAACGCGCCCTGGCGGGCCAGACCGGCGAACGCGGCGACATGAACGTCGGCGCCGGCGAGGTCTCCGGAGATGTCCCATTCCCGCACGTTGAATGCCTCTGTCAGCGCCGCCGCGATGGCCGGATCGGGTTCGGTGAGCCACTGGCACGCATGGACGGCGTTGCCGCGCAACAACGGGTCGACGCTGTTCAGCAGCGGCGCGAGGATTGCCGCGCATAGCCTCACGGCCTGCCTGCAGCGCTGGTCGAAGGCCGGCCCGGCTTGGCCGCTGTGGGTGTCGGTGAGGGCGACGCCCTCATACACCTGCTGGCCGAACCAACTTGTCACCTGCAGCGCCTGGATTCTGCCCGCGCAGTTCGGGGCGAGCGCCAGCCGGGCGACGAACGGCATGGCGACCGGTGTGGCCGTGTACAAGCTGCCCTGATGGAGGATCGAACCCGCCAGTTCCCACACCTCTTCCGGGTCCGTCATGGCCGCGGCGAGGTATTCGGGAACGTCGGCGGCGGACCCGTAGGCGTGTTTCAGGGCCGACCAATCGACGGCTTCGACGGAATTGGGGGCGTCCGTTGAGGTCATGGTCTCAGGCTAGCGCTCGGCTTTCAGGTGAGCGCGAGCGCCGTCGCCAAATCGCCCCAAGCGTCACAGGGCGCTGGCCACCAGCGCAGCATCACGTGTAATGGTTGTTCGGCACGCCGCGCCGAAGACGATCCAATCAACACCGGCCGGACGGCCCGGCGGGCCACGCCGACGTCGCTTCAGGGCCAGACAGGGGGCATGTCAGAAAACCGCCGACGTGGCGCGGACGGAATGAATAGGCTAGCGGCGTGGGGCCACTTTGGGAGGACCGCGCGGCTTGCCATTCGGCGTTCGTCGCCCATGACGCGCGCCTCGACGGGCGGGTCTTCATCGCCGAATACGGCGTGTCCCCGGTCCGCTTCGCCCAGGCGGCACCGCTTCTGCTGGCAAAAGGTCGCCTCACCGACGCCGGCCTTCCCATCGCGACCATCGCCCTCACCGCCGGGTTCGGCAGCGTCAGGCGCTTCAACGAGGCCTTCTCCGGGCGGTACCGGCGGGCCGTCCGCCTGGAGCGCGAGGGCCTGTCCCACTCAGGCTGGGTGGAGGTGTGCGAATGCCCTGGCGAAGCGGCATTGCGTGTGAACGTGGCGGTTTCGCTCCTGCCTGTGCTGCCGCAGGTCCTCGGGCGGATCCGCGCGCTGTTCAACCTCGATTGCGACCCGGCGGCGGACGCCGAACAGGTCATGCGCCAACTTTCGCAAGTTCCCGGCGTTGGCACTTGGACCGCCAATTGCATCGCCGTGCGGGCGCTTGCTTGGCCGGACGCCTTCCCGCACTCCGACTTCGGGATCAAGCTGGCGCTCAAGCGCGGCCTCGGCCTGGACGAATACCCGGCGCCGGGACGGATCCTGGAACTCGCCGAGGCCTGGAGGCCTTGGCGGTCATATGCGGCCTTGAACCTTTGGAGGTCATTGTAATGACGACCTGCAAGACGTACTACGACTCCCCGCTGGGACGGTTGCTGGGGACTGCCGGCGAGGACGGCGTGACGGGCCTCTGGTTCGTGGGGCAGCGGTATTTCCCGCAGGCCGACGAGCTTCCCGTTGGAGACGCCCAACCGGAGTTGCTCCGGTTGGGCGAGTGGCTGGACGCGTACTGGCGCGGCGAGCGCCCGCAACTCGCCTTCCGCCTTGCCCCGGCCGGCGCGGATTTCCGGCAGGCGGTTTGGCAACTGCTCCTGGGGATCCCGCACGGGCAGACCACCACCTACGGCGCGCTGGCCCGCCAGTTGGCCGACAGGTGGTCGCGCCGGGTGTCGGCCAGAGCCGTTGGCGGCGCGGTGGGGCACAACCCCGTCTCGATCGTCATCCCGTGCCACCGCGTGGTCGGCGCGAGCGGAAGCCTGACCGGCTACGCGGGCGGGATCGGAACCAAGACAAGGCTCCTCGAGTTGGAGGGCGTGGATATGAGCACGCTGTTCGTTCCGACATCGGGGACGGCGCTTTGAGCGTCGGGGCACCCAGCGGCACCGGTTGCGCGGAGAGTCGCGCTGTGGAACACGGCCCGCGAACCACGGCCGATGCCGTCCGCCTCGCTTCGCAGCCGCCCAGCGCCGCCAGCAGAGCACGCCGAGCGCCCGAAGGCTGGCGGCGGTCTCTAGGCTGGTTGCCATGTTGATCGCGGCAGTTGGAGACGTGCGCGGGCGCTGGGGCGAGGCCCGTGCGCTGATCGGCTTACCGAACGGTGGGTGACCTGTGACGCATTTCGGCGAATTGGAAGCTCGGATGCGGCCCTTCGAGGCCGCGAATGAACACCGCGTGCAGCCCGGCCTGTTCATAGTCGCGCGGCTGGACGGGCGGGGGTTTACCAAGCTCACAAAGGGCGAACTCGCCTTGGAGCGCCCGTACGACTTGCGTTTCTTCAACTGGATGGTCGCGACGTCCGAACACCTGATGCGGACGGGCCTGAAGGTGGCCTACGGGTACACGCAATCCGACGAGGTGTCCCTGCTGCTCCATCCCCAAGACGATTCGTTCAGCCGGCGGGTCGAGAAGCTGGTATCTGTGCTGGCGGGAGAGGCGAGCGCTTGTTTCGCCGGGCTGGTTGGGCGCCCGGCCGCTTTCGACTGTCGCCTGTCCACGCCGACCCGCGTCGAGGACGTGGTGGAGTACTTCCGCTGGCGGGCCGAGGACGCGGCCCGCAACGCGTTGAACTCCCACTGCTACTGGATGCTTCGGGACGACGGATTGTCCGCCCGCACGGCGACATCAAAACTGGCGGGGTTGACCACTCCCGAAAAGCACGAATTGTTGTTCGCCCACGGGACGAACTACAACGATCTGCCCGCCTGGATGAAGCGGGGGGCGGGGTTGTGGTGGGAGCGCCGGCCGCACAGCGGCCTCAACCCGTTGACGGGGGCGCGCGTTCAGACAACCAGATTGCGGCTACAGGTGGAGCGGGATCTGCCGAAGAGCGACGAGTACTCCGGCTTGATTCGCGCGCTGCTGGGCGGACTCAGTTCGTGAGGTATGCCGGCGCGGCCGGACCGCCCTGATCGTGGCCTGGCGCGCGCCGTGCCCGCATTGCGGATCCAAAGCGGCCGCCGCTGGCGGAGCGCCGCCGTCCAACAACGTCAAGCCCGCTTGACGCCGCGTCCCGGTCCTGGCAGTCTCAACGCCACGGCCTGGGCGAACGGCGTTTCGCGGCACGCCCAGGGCAGGAACCCCGCGCGCGCGAAATCCAAGAAGATCCCCTTGGGATCGGTGAAACCGAGGACTACTCCTCTGTGCGCGGCGAGCGCGTTCAGCGCGGAACGCGCCGGCCCCGGCGGCCGCACGTCGATCACGTACACGGCGCCGCCCGGACGCAGGACGCGAGCGGCCTCGCGGGCGAATCCGACCTTGTCTGAAAAGTGGTGGTAGGCCAAACAGGTGACGACGGCATTGAACACGCCGTCCTCGAACGGCATGCTGTCGCCTCCGGCCAGCCGCAGCTCCATGTCCGGGCAGGTTCGTTTCGCCACCGCGAGCATGGCCGGCTCGATGTCGACGCCGTGCCCCACCACCCCGAAGCGGTCCGCGAGGCGGCGCAGCAGAGCGCCCGTCCCACAGCCCACGTCCAGGACGTTGTCACCGGGCCGAAGCGCGACGCTGCGTTCCACAAGCCCATAAAAGTGCCGCGCCACCCGGCCCCGCACGCCTTTGTCGTACCCGCGGCCGTCGAACCTGATGTCGCGCCCGTGCTGGTGAACCATCTCGCAAGCCTCCCACACGCCGGCTCGCCTCCCCAAGAATGCGTGAGGACCAGCCGCCGACCATGCCTGAGCCGAACCGGGGTGGCTTCGGTGACGTTGCCGACGGCATCGTCGACTTCTGCCTGATCTAGCTGTGGCCGGCGCCAGACGCGATCGCCCGTGTTGGCGGCTGAGGCGCCGAGTATTGGCACTGGCAGATCGGCGGCTTGGCCGCTACAGGTGCGGCCGGTAGAGGTCGACTTCGGGCGGGGCCTTATCGTGGGGCCGGTCGGCGATTCGGCTCTCTAGCTCCGCCACCCACTGAGGCACCTCGTGGTCCACGCCGGGCCGCTCGTTGCCCTCCGTGTCGAAGAACCGGTCGACCAGGCCTGCCAGGTGGACGATGCCGTCCTCGTACGTGGGCGCCTGCGTGTCAAGGCGGTAGTCGTGGAAGTGCGTCCAGTAGGTGTTCAGAAGGGTGACCCACTGGCGTTCTCCGTCGACCGCGATGTGCCGCTGCTCGGTGCGAACTCGCCCGCCGGCCTCCAACGAGACCACGACTTGGCCGTCGTCGTCCCGGAAGGGCACCAGGTAGATCTTGGCGCAGTAGCCGCTCGTCTCCCAGCGCCAGAGGCGGTCGTGGTCCCAGTCCTCGTCGCCCGGCAGAGTCCGGACGGACCGGATCCAGAACGCCGGGTGGCGGTCGAGCCAGGTCCATGAGTTGTAGAAGTCCGCCGGGTTGGGCCGCCAGGCGGCGTCGGCATCCAAGAAGTCGTCCCAAGCGTCCTCCAGCGAGCGCAGGCGGTCCTCGTCGGTGTGGGCCAGCAGCAGGCGGACGGAGCCAGACCCATCTTGCGTGGGGACGCCGATCGACGAGCCCAGGAAACTGTGGGCACCTTCGGGCAGGTGCTGGAACACGCTGGGGTCGAACGCGACGTCCGCGGGGTCTCCGCAGACGGCATCGTAGGCGTCCTCCAAGTCGGGGCCCAGCGGCGTCGCGGTGCCGTCCGGGCCAACCGCCACGAAGCCCTCGCCGTGGTGGGCCAGGCGGGTCGGCCAGCGCGGCGGCGGCAGGAGGTCTCGCAACCACGGGGGCAGGCGCGGCGTCCGTCGTGTCACAAGCGGAGGAAGGTAGCACGGCTCTCCTCTGGGGTGTCAAGTCCGCCGCGACCTGGTTGGCTCCACCCTTGGGAGGGGTTGACAAGCCAGAGTTCGGATGGGCTAACCTTCCGGACGTTGGCGCCCCACCCCAGAGCCGCCATTTGAGGAGACCGACATGAAACTGGCCGAAGCGCTGGCGCAGCGGAGCGACGCCGCGCGCAAACTTGAGCAATTGCGTTCCCGCATTTCCGACAACGCGACCTTCCAGGAGGGCGAGATCCCCGCTGAAGACCCCGCCACTCTGCTGCGGGAGGCGGACGCCACCGTGACGACGCTGGAAGGGTTGATGCGTCGCATCAACCAAACCAACGCCATCGCCACCTTGGACGGCGGCGTCACGCTGACGGCCGCCATCGCCCGCCGCGACGCGCTGCGCATGCGGCACTCGACCTTGGTGAAGGCGGCCGACGCGGCCTCGCGGGCCGGCGCCCACGGCTGGGGCCGCCAACTGCGGTCGGAGCTCATGACCGTGTCCGCCCTCGACGTACCCGCCTTGCGCGGCCAGGCGGACGCCGTGGCGCAGGAGTTGCGCGCCCTGGACCTCAAGCTTCAGGAGGCCAACTGGAAAGTCGAACTAGCCGAGTAGTGGAGCAGGTAGCCGGCACGGCGGGCGCGCATGGCACACCTCGCTGCAAACGAGACCCCCTTGAAAGGAAACGCTGAGGGCGGCGACCCAAACGGACCGCGCAGCCCAGCACGGGTCACAAGGCATCGAGCAAAGCGCACAACGCATCACCACATGCGGACGACGTGACGGCGAGGGAGGGCAAGGGGCACTCCGCACTCGGCCGCTGGACTATCCAGAAACGTGCAACGCCGTGGCGGGCCGCCGGAGGGGAACCGGCCGGCGCGCCCCGGGAGCGCCTGCGGCGGGGCCGCATTTCACCCGGTTCCCGGCTCTCATGCGCGTGAGCGACGGTGGCGACCCCGCTAGGGCGCGCTCGTCTGGGTCATCGCCTGAGCGCACTGCCCCGGCGGCCGCTTCCGAGTCCAGACTCACGATCCGAATCTACGGCCGCGCGCCGACCCGCCGCGCTCCCTGACGCGGACCGGGCGGACGAGCCGCCTAAGCCTCGATCCGTCGATCAGGTTTGCGTCTGCGCGGCGTGTTTAACGGGGAGATGCCTTTCTGACCTGGGATAATGCTTGTGTGAACATCGCAAGATCCCGAGGAAAGAAAGGCAC
>JAITFE010000049.1 GCA_031281585.1 Bifidobacteriaceae bacterium
GCGCAGGCCAGCGGCACGATCGCGCCACCAGCCGCCCGCGCCGCGCCACGCGCCCCCCGCCAACCCCAGGCGCCGATCCGACACGCCACACGACCCCAAATCGGCGGATCGAGGCTAAGTGAAAGGATTGTCCCCGACCCGAAGGAGAGGAACCATGAGCTTCCCCGAGAGGATCTCGTCTCGCACGCTTGAGGCGATGCCGGCTGGCTACGCCGAGTGGCTCGCCGACCTCAAGACCCGCGTCCGCGCGACGCAGTTGCGCATCGTGCGCGCGGCCAACGCAGAGGTCGTCGAACTGTACTGGTCCATCGGGCGCGACATTGTCGAACGCCAGAAACGGCTGGGTTGGGGATCGAAAGTGATCCCGCAGTTGGCCAGCGACCTACGGCGGGAGTTCCCCGACCAGACCGGCTGGTCGCCGACGAACCTAACCTACATGCGCAAGATGGCCAGACGGTGGCCGGAGGACCAGATTTCGCAGCAGCTTGCTGCGAAATTGCCATGGGGTCAAATCATGGTTCTCTTGGACAAGGCCCACGACGCCGAGGACCTACGATGGTACGCCCGCGAGGCGGTGGCCAACGGCTGGTCGCGCGCTGTCCTCGCATTCCAGCTCAAGAGCGGCCTGCGCGAGCGGCTGGGAGCCGCCCCGTCCAACTTCGCCGCCGCCTTGCCACCGCCGGACTCCGACCTGGCCCAAGAAATCACCAAGGACCCTTACGTGTTCCAGCACGCCGGGCTTGCCCAAGGCATGGCTGAGAAGGAACTGGAGCAGGCCTTGATCGACCGCATCCAGGACACTCTTCTCGAACTGGGCCGTGGCATCACTTTGGCCGGACGGCAGGTCAGGCTCACCGTAGACGGGGTCGACCGGTACCTCGATCTACTCATGTTCCACACGGAACAACTGCGCTACATCGTCATCGAACTCTTATGTGAAGCTTCACATAAGAGTTCTGATGTGAAGTCACTCGTTATGTGAAGCCGGGGTTTGCCGCCCCTGGCGGGGGGTGTTGCGGCGGCGGGGGTTGCTTCGCATAACGTGTCGGGGTTGCGTGGTCCTTCTCTACTACTTGAGGAGGCGATTGCGCGTGAGCATGTCTGTTGGGAGCCTGATCGGTTTGGCCGGGAAGGCCTTGGATGATGGGGGGTACGCCGATTGGACGCGGCGGGCGTATAAGTCGGTTTGGCGGGATTTCGAGGGTTTCTGCTTGTCGGAGGGCCGTGGGGAGCCGACCCGCGCCGACGGGGCGTCCTTCCTGGCGTCGGTCGGATGTCCCGCCGTCGGGGGGACTAGCTGGGACCGGTTCAAAAGGCGGGCGGTGCGGCGCTTGTTCGCCGTCGGGGAGCCGGGGGGATTCGGTACGGCCGCGCCCCGGTCGCGGGTCGAGGCGCCGGCGTGTTTCGCCGCAGTGCATGATGCCTACGCGGAATCGTTGTCGGACCGGGCGTTGTCCGCGTCCACGCGGGCGGGCAAGGAGGGCTTGTCGCGGCAGTTCCTCGCTTCCGTGGCGGCTTGCGGCGTGTTCGACGTGGCCGCGTTGAATCCCGGAGACGTGTTCTCCTACCTGGCCGGACCGCCGGCTTTGGCGGCCTCGACCAGGTCGCAGCGACTGTTCTTCCTCCGCGAATACCTGCGGTTCCTAGTCGCGCGGTTCGGCGCCGACGCCGCGTTGGGCGGACTGTTCCCCGTGGTGCCGACGAACAACGACGAGGTGCTGCCGTCCGTGTTCACCCCCGACGAAGTCAGGCGGGCGTTGGCGGCGTTGGACCCGTCCAGTCGGACCGCGCGCCGCGACCGGGCAGTGCTGCTGCTGGCCGCCCAGCTAGGGCTGCGCGCAGGCGACATCCGCGGGCTCCGGTTCGACGAGGTCGACTGGCGGCTCGGCCGCGTGTCCCTGATCCAGCACAAGACGGGCGCCAGAATCGATCTGCCGCTGCCCGACGAATGCCGGTACGCGCTGCTCGACTACTGGCGCAACGAACGTCCCGACCGCCCCGACCCGCAAGTGTTCCTCGGAGCGCGCGCGCCGTTCGCCCCCCACTCCAGCGCGGCTGGCTTCGGCCGGCTCGTCGCGTCGTGCTTCGAGCGCGCCGGGGTCGACGCCTCCGGTCGCCACCACGGCCTCCACAGCCTTCGCCACAGCGCGGCCGTCGCCATGCTGACGGCCGGCGCCACGCTGCCGGCCGTGTCTGCTGCGCTGGGCCACGCCAGTTCCCAGACGACCATGCGCTACCTGCGGGTCGACATCGAAACGCTGCGCGCCGCGGCGTTGGAGGTGCCCCGTGTCTGACATCGCCATGGACGGCGCGCGGCCAGACCTGTTCGAGGCGTTCATAGCCTACAAACGCGGCCTGGGATACGCCTACGCGAAGAGCCCGCTGGGCGTCCTACGGCTCCTGTCGCGCCACCTGGCCGCCTTCCCGCGGGACGACGCGGTGGTGACACGGGAAGCGGCCGAGTCGTTCTACGCCCCAGACGGCCGACGAACGGAGGGCACCCTCCGCCAACGCCGCGCCGCCGTACGCGAGTTCACGCTGTTCCTGGCCCGCGAGGGGATGGCCTGCTGGGTCCCCCCAGGACGCGGCGAGCGTCCCCCCGGGCCACGGTTCACCCCCAGGATAATCACCGCGCCGGAGATGGCGCGCGTCGTCGGGTGGGCCGACCATGCGCCCGCGCCGCCGCAATACCCGGCGTCCCAGACCGTGCTCGCGGCGCTCATCAAGGCGCTGTGGTGCTGCGGGCTGCGCATAGGAGAGGCGGTGGGGATGACCGTGCAGGACGCCGACCTCGCCGCCGGCGTTCTGACCGTCCGCCACGGCAAAGGGAACCACTCCAGGCTCGTGCCCATGTCGGCGTCGCTGACCCGCGACCTGACGACCTACGTGAAACGGCTGGGCTTGGACTCGGCGGGGCCCGGGCAGGCGCTCTTCCCGAACAGACGCGGCGACGCCTACAGCGCGTCGGCCGCCTCCAGGCGGGTGGCCGCCGCGATGGCCGCTGCGGGGATAACAACCAACGGCGCGAATCCACCCAGAACCCACGACATCAGACACAGCTACGCAGTACAGGCATTGCGCATGATGGAGAACCGCGGGCTCGACCCGCGCGCCGCGCTGCCGGTCCTCGGCGCCTACATGGGCCACCGCAACATCCGCTCCACCGAGTACTACCTGCGCCTGACGGGGCCGATGTCCGAAGACGTGGCCGCGAAGATGGCCGGCCCCTACCGGGGCGTGTTCCCTGAGGTGGGCTGACATGGCCGCCGACCACTCTTTCGCGGGTCTGCTGCGCTCTTGGCTGACCGTCTATCTGCCGACCACGCGCGGCTGCTCCGCGAACACGGCCGCCGCCTATCGCGACGCCTTCGTCCAACTGCTGCGCTACTTCCAGGAGGAACGCGGCAAGCCCCCGGAACGCGTCCGAATGGAAGATCTCTCCCCGCAAGCCGTCGGCGAGTTCCTGAACTGGCTCGCCAGCTCCCGGCAGTCGTCGCCGGCGACCCGCAACCAGCGGCTCGCCGCAGTCAAGAGCTTCCTGCGCTACGCCCAGTCCCAAGCCCCCGAGCACATAGCCGTCGCCGGGCCGGTCCTGGCGCTCAAACCCGCCAAGTCCCCCGAACCCGTCATCGCATACCTAACCATCGACGCGGTCAAACTGATCCTCGCCGAGGCGAAACGCTCCAGCCTGCGCGACCTGGCCATGCTGACCCTCCTCTACGACACCGGCGCCCGCGTCCAGGAAGTCTGCGACCTGAACATCGGCGACCTCCGGACGGACAAGCCCGTCACCGTGACGCTGACCGGAAAGGGCCGCAAAACCCGGACTGTTCCCCTGACCGGCCAGGCCGCCGCCATCGTCGCCGCGCACGCAGCCGCAATAGACGCCCGCGCCGCCGGGACGCCCCTGTTCGAGAACCGCGACGGGCAGCGAATCGGCCGCGCCGGCATCGCCTGGATCCTGCAACAAACCGTCACCCGCGCCCGCGCCGGACACGAATCGCAGATCCCGCCGAAAACCACCCCCCACCAGCTAAGACACTCCAAAGCAGTCCACCTGCTGGAGAACGGGGTCAACCTGGTCTACATACGCGACCTGCTCGGCCACTCATCGGTGACCACCACCGAACGCTACGCCAAAGCCAGCCCCGAGATGAAACGCCGAACCATCGAGGCCGCCAGCGCCGGCATCATCACCGAGACCGCCTACAACCCCCCGGCGCGTCAAGACCTCATCGCTTGGCTCCACCAAATCCTGTAACCCGCAAGGCGTTATGCGAAGCAACCCCCGCCGCACCAACACCCCCGCCAGGGGCGGCAAACCCCGGCTTCACATAACGAGTGACTTCACATCAGAACTCAAAGCCACCGACTTCGAACCCGAGTACCTCGGCGCGCTCGGCACCTACGTCACCATGGTGGACGGACTGGTGCGCAACCCGGAGATCCACGCCCCGACCATCGGGCTCCTGCTGTGCACCGGCAAACGCGAGGCGACCGTACGCTTCGCGCTGGCCAGCACCGCCGCGCCCGTCGCGGTCGCCGAATGGCAGACGCTGCCCGATGACGCGCGGGCCGCCTTGCCGTCTGCTCACGAGTTGGAAGCCGTGGTCAAGGACGAGCTCGCCCACCAGACGGCGCTTCACGCCGATGCCGTGCCGCCCCGCGAGTAACGAAGAGCCGATTGACCGTTTCCGCAGGAGCGCCGGACGCTTACAGCAGTGGCGGCCTTGCCCCTCCCCTCTCGCCGAGACCGTGGTGCCGGCATCGCGCCGCGTCCCTCGGCATGTTTGCCTGATCATTTCCGCGTCCGACGCCGCCGGGGGTGTCCCGAAGCGGGGCCTGCCCGGCAGCGCGGTCTTGGCCGGATCGTTCAAGACGGCCCTGAGCCCTGGGCGTAGCGTCGGGGCATGAACGCTCCAACACTCGCCACCATAGGGATCGTGGTCAAAGACATGACCGCCAGCCTCGCCTTCTACCGGGACCTGGGGGTGGACATGCCGGCGGACGCGGACGGCGCCTCGCACGTCGAAGCGGACCTGCCGGGCGGTCTCAGGCTGGCTTTCGACACCCGCGAGGTCGTCTGGGCCTATGATCCAGGTTGGACCGAGCCGGCAGGCGGCCACCGGATCGCGTTGAGCTTCGCCTGCGGCCAACCCGCCGCCGTCGACGCGGCGCACGGGCGGATGACGGAAGGCGGGCACCAGGGCCGCCTGGAAGGCTCAGCGCCTTTCCGGTTGCTTGCGGTGAGTTGCCGTTTCCTGGGCTTACCAGGGAGAACGGATGATCTCCGCCTCCGATTGTAGCCGGTTGGCCCGAGTTGGTGGCGATTGATTCCGCTGGGAAAACGCTGGAGTGGAGGCGGGTCTTCGAGGGGTCCGAGCGTATGGCTTTCACCAAGCGGTCGGCTGCGGGAAGTGGTGCATGAGGTGCCAGCGCGATCCGCGTGACCCCAACAGGCTCGGCTACCTGCGCCGCCGCGAGCGGAGCGGCGGTCTGACACGCTTAGGGCCTAGCGGCTGTGACGGGGGGGGCGCGGGCCACGGCGTCGTGGGGGTCGATGTCGATCTGCAGCACGGGTGCCTCCCTTCAGGCGAGACCGTCGGTGCGGTGCCGGTTCTCCACAACGGTGGAGGCGGCGGACATCAATCGGTCGGCGAGATCGGCCGCGTTGGAGGCCGTGACCTGGACGCTGCCGAAGGTTCGCCCATACGCGGAGCCGACGCCGACGTCGTAATGGGGCGCCCGGCCGCCAGGAACCAGGCCCAACCCTCTGTCCCGAAGGCTCCCCGCGGTGAACAGCGCGTACCTTGCCGGCTTCTGGCTCCTCTCCGCGAGCACGCGATCCACCGGCCATCGGTGGATTCCGGCCGAAGGGGAAGCGCGTAGTAGCCGAGCAACTCGAAATTCATGGTGGCATCCGCCACAAGGTCCTCCCGGTCGAAAACCGCTCCATTGGTAGGGGTCCTTACGTGAGGTGTTGGTGAATCTCGGCCCGAGAATCGAGGCGTTGTATATGCGCTGGTCAAACCCGAATGGGTCGTGGCGGGGCAACGCCGGCAGTTGCCGCTCGAAGGATCCTCGAGGTGAGATTGCGGGGAGAACCGGGAAAGCGAGAACCACGGTCCCACCGGGAGCGAGCTTGTGCCTGGCCGAGGATTACGAGGGCGGGACATCGGTGGTCGAGTTGGCTCGTAGGTACGGCCATCCAGGGGTCCACAAGTATGGCGCCACCTAGCGGCGCTAGCCAGGGCAGGTCTGGAGACGGGCCAACACTTCCTGGCCAACGACGTGTCCCCGGTTGCCGTCGTGAAGCCATTGAGGAAAGCAGGGCCTGGGCTGCGCCAGACCGGGGCGTGGGTCGGCGTCTCACACCCATCCGCGTATCGCCTTCTTGTCGATTCGAACGGCGGCGCTCACGCGAGGTCTCGAGAAATGGCAGTGACGGCCCGTAGGATTGAGATCAGTAGGAAAGGTCGATGAAGAAGATGGTCACTCGCGTGCAGGTACAGCCCGCGAGGCTGGCGTGGGCCGCCGACCGTGCGGGTAAAGACGAGGTTGCCCTGACGGCGAGGTTCTCCAGGTATCCGGCGTGGGTGACTGGCGCTGCCGAGCCGACGTTCAAGCAGTTGGAAGGGTTTGCCAACTACACTCACACGCCGCTGGGTTTTCTGTTTCTGCTGGAGCCGCCGAGGGAAGACGTGCCCATTCCCGACTATCGGAGGTTCGGTAACGCTGGCGTTCCCCGCCCGTCCGCCGACCTGTTGGAGACCATCTACGGCCGCCAAACTTGGCAGGAGTGGTACCGCGAGTACGCGCGGGCCGAGGGTTTCGAGCGGCCGTCTTGGGTTGGTTCGGTGTCCGTCAGGATCCCGCCGGAGCAGGTCGCCAACGCGATCAGCAACAGTTTGGGTTTCGACATGGATCAACGTGCCAAGTGCCCCAGCCATGATGCCATCCGCAAGTACCTGATCGAAGCCATTGAGGCCACCGGCGGCCTGGTTATGATCAACGGCGTCGTGGGCATGAACACCCACCGTAAACTCAAGCCAGAGGAGTTCAGGGGCTTTGCCCTCTGCGATCCGCTCGCTCCGCTGGTGTTCGTCAACGGGGCGGGCACGGTTGGCGCTCAGGTGTTCACCCTGACGCACGAACTGGCTCACCTGTGGGCGGACGACACGGCCCTGTCTGATGCCAGCATGACGGCCAAGGGGGGCAAGGAGCAGGAGTCGTGGGCCAATCAGGTGGCCGCCGAGGCGCTGGTGCCCCGGCATGAGTTGGCCAAGGCGTACTTCGGCCAGACCAGCCAACGAGAGTTCGAGATGCTGGCCGCTCGCTTCAAGGTCAGCACACTGGTGATCCTGAGGCGCACTTTCGACCTGGGGAAACTCACCGGGGACGACTACCATGCCGCCTGCTCAACTGAGCACCAACGCATCCTTGATTTGATGGCCGAGCAGCAGACCGGTGGCGGCGGCGGCGACTTCTACAACACACACGTCGTGTGGGTTGGCAGAGCCTTCGCTCGCCCGGTCATTTCTGACGCCGCCGAGGGGCGGACGTTGTTCAGTGACGCCTTCGCGCTTCTCGGTACACGTAAGGCCGATACCTACGACGAGTTGGCCAGGGTGGTGATGGCCTGATGTACATCCTTGATGCCAACGTGTCCATCCAGGCGCACCGGGCGCACTACGGTCTGGACTTCGTCCCCGGATCTTGGGACTGCTTGGGCCGCGAGCACAACCTTGGCGTGCTGGCCAGTGTGGACTCTGTGAAGAAGGAACTCGACTCAGGCAAGGGAGCCTTGACCATCTGGGAACAGCGCAGAGGTGTCATGTTCGTGCAGATGGATTCGGCGACTGCTCCAAGTCTGACTCAACTGGCCTCCTGGGCGGCCACCCCGGCCAACGCCTACCCGCAGGAGGCAGGCGCGGAGTTCCTGGGCAGCGCGGACTACCAACTCGTCTCCTACGGTCATGCTCACGGGCACACGGTCGTGACGCACGAGAAGGCTGACAACCTCGGAACCAAGAAGAAGATCAGGATTCCCGGCGCATGCCACGCGTTGCAGGTGCCACCCATGGACTCGTTCAAGATGCTCCGCGACGAGCACGCTCGCTTCGCTCTTGGGCCGAAGCCGGTATCTAGCGACAAGAGGTCGTGAGTGAACTCCGACTACGAACGGGTCGGCGAAGCGATCGCCGATGCCATGTTCGATTCAGCGTTTGCCGGACAACCCGTATACGTTCTACCTGATTCGGAAACGTTGGCCGCAATTCTGGCTGATGCGGGTGTGGCTGGCACTGGCACAGAGTCTCTTGCAGGCGTTGTCAGGCCAACGCTTGACCTGGACGAGATGGGAGCTGCCCCGTTCGGCTGGCAAGAGGAGATGGCGCGTTGCCATCGAGATCATCCGCTGGAGACCCCGCCGGCACTACCGCTTCTCATGCTGTTGGCCTTGACAGCGGAACAGATGCAGGCAGATGGTGACCTGGCAGCGCACAACTACTATTCGAGACTCCACCGAGCCCTAAGCGTGCCTGAAGTCAGCCGACGCCGAGTGGAAACCAGTTACCGCCAGACTGCTGATTGGCTGTGGGGTTCCCTCAACGCATGGCTTGAGGCGTGGGACGGTGAACGGGGAATTCCTACCGCTTACGCGGTAGGGGGGCACGCCTTCATAGGGCTGCCGATGTCTCAGGCAGCCGTCCGGCAGTACGACAGAACTGGCCTTCACGAGGTGTTTGTCCTTGAGGGAATGGCTCCTGGACTTCGAGTCTCGCCATCTGATATGGCTGGCCTGCTGGGCCCACACGCCGAGGCAGCACAGAGTCCGCTTAGTTCGCATCTCCGGCGCCTTTGGCGCGTACCATCCGCTCGTGAACGAATTGTCGATGCCGCATGCCTGGAACTCGAAGCCTGGGACGGGTCGGGGATCGACAGCATGGCCGCAGGCCAGAGAGTGGCGGCTACGCGTCTCCTGGCGTTTCTGCGAGTCTTCCCTCGCAAGTCAATCGAGTTCAACCTGTTGCTCCCATATCGGTCTTCAGGGCTTGATATCGCCCGATTCGTGCTTCCCGATGGGGAAACGCGCTTACCCACCGTCGCCGGGCCAGGGGGTTCCACACGTCTGTCGGAAATCGGAGAGGTTAGCGCTGTGTCTCTCGTGGGCGAGCGACTGGAGGGCAGACTCGGCGATGATGACGCGCGTACATTTCGGCGTCGTCCCAAGCGCATCACTCCCCTTCGATGGGATGACCTCCAGGGCGCCTTCGTCGAGGTTGAGTGCATTTCCCTGGGCGAGGACAGCCTTGTGCTCGCCCGCGCTGACGCTCGCCGCCGAGTTGAGAGCCACCTTGCGCTCCACGCACGACCGGGCTGGCAGGAATTGGCCGAACTGGCTGGCGCGCTGGAAGGGTGGCTGGTATACGAGCATGTTCAAATCGTCAGTGTCCCGTCGGGCCCGGTGCACGCCGATCTGCTGCCGTTGGCACCTCGTGCAAGGACTAGCCTCGCGATACGGGGAGGATTTGTGCTCCCCGGGCTCTTACGCAAGTGGTCTTCTCTGCAACCACCTGAGATTGTCGCGGTGGCGGCGGGCGCGAGCAAGGTGGATGTGAATGTCTACCGAGGCATTCGAATTGACCCGAATCGTCTCGTTGCCCAAGCGACGGGAGAGGGCGAACTCGTTGTCTTTCCATTGGCGGGCACCCGACTGCCAGACGGCGAATACGTCGTAGCAATGTTTGTAGATGCGAACAATCACGCTGCCGCCATGACCCTGCTCCGACTGCGTTCGTCAGGCACTCCCCAGTTCCGCGTAGAGGACACGGACATTCGACTCGTGTACTCGCCCGATTCATCCCTGCGGTGGCCATTGACTGCCGGTCCCCCGGCCTGGCCCCGTTTTGTCAACGGAGCGCGAATTGTCGGAATTGCGGCCGGCGGCGGGTTGACACAGGCGCGCATACCGGAGTTCGCCCCTCGCCAATGGACCCAGGCGGCCGTTCCCGCCCGGAACCTGCGGGTCGGCTTGCCGGCTTCGGACGACTCGTGCCTGGTCACCGGCATGCACCGTTTCCTTCTCCCGCCGGCTCTCCCTGGCCGGCGGCGCACCAGAAGCATCGAGGGAGAATGCTCCACCTGTGGCCTGGTGCGACGTTTTGCTGGTACTCCGTGGGCAGCCCGGAGGGGCAAGACCCCCATCCCAAGCAGCGCCACCACCCCACCTCAGGGAATCCCGCCCGTCGTTGAGATGACTGAACCTGATTTGGAGGTTGCTCTGGACGCTCTGAACCATGTTGGAACGGGTTCGTTTGCTGTGTTCGAGCGAATAGCGGTCCAGGTAGATGGGTCAGGGCTGTTCGCGGATTCTCTTCTTCGCAGACTGGAAGTGGTGGGACACATCGATGTCGCCCGAGACGACCACCTGCGGGTAACGGAATGGGCCGTGAACAGGCCAGCGCTTGTCCCGGTGGCCCGAGGCCGGTGGGCGCTCATCGGCTCCCGGTCGCCAGAGTTGCTCGACCGAATAGCATCGCTGCTCGGTCCAGACAGCCAAGTCCTGACCGAGGCGAATGCCGAACTCGCCTGTACCGAAGTGACCGGACCCATTCCTGTGGAGGCTTTCGCCGATCTGGGCGTCTGCGTGCTCGATTCGCCGCCAGGAGTGTTGCTCGCATCAGCGCTTCCGCGTCTCAGTGACATCGCCGCAAGCCTCAAGCGTGTCATCGTTCCCAGGTACCGGTCGGCCGAGTTCTGGGACACACAGTCGGCATCGTGGCGACCGACCGCGACGCTCGTGGACACCGGCGCGTATCGACTTAGGGACTTCGGATCAACATATGCGATCCGATCTGCTGAGGACGTCCTCAGCGGGACTATCGGTCTTGGAAACGCCCAGATTGTCAAGCACATTGCGAACGCTTGGGCTGACGACCCACTGGTGGGCTATCACTCTCGCAGCGGCTCGGTCGTCACGCCGCTCGGCGCGGATCTGCCTGCCCTATACGGGCGAGCCCTGTCATTGTGCTCCGGCAGGGCGCCGCGAGAGATCGACCGGCACAGGATGCTCCAGTATCCGTCGGTTCCCCGCGAGGTCGCGGGCATCATCTTTGACCGTGTGAGCAAGTGAGGGTACCTATGTCTTTCCCGACGCCCGTGATGATTGCGGCTGACCTTCGTGATGCGTTTCTTCGGTATATCGACACGGCATATGCCCTGAGAGATGCGCCTTTGGCCGAGGAACGTCGCCGCCTGCTCCTCGAAGGGCAGGGCAATCTTTTCGCACCCTTGATGCTGGAACCTGTCCTTCCCTACGACGGGATCGCTTCTGTCGAAGAAGCTGCCCGGGTGTCTGGCGTCGATGCTCGCGATCTCGGAGATGTCGTGCGTGCCGTCTTTGGCATCAGGCCGGAGTCGCTCTCCGATGTGAAGCTACGCAGTCACCAGGTTGCCGCACTCGCGACACATTTTGACGCGACAACCATACACAACCCAGTAGTGACCTCGGGAACGGGCTCCGGGAAGACAGAAGCGTTCCTAATACCCCTCTTGACCCGCATCGCAGCCGAAAAGCGGTCAGTAGCAGCGCTCCCGCCAATTCGAGAGTGGTGGGACCTTAAGCCCCAGAGCGATATCTGGCAAGCCGCCCGAACTGTTGGGGCTGCCCCCGCAGCGGTCCGCTCAGTGATTCTCTATCCGACGAACGCCCTGGTTGAGGATCAGGTTTCGCGTCTCCGGCGAGCAGTAAAGGGCCTGCGGACGCAAGACTCGCCCATTGACTTGTGGTTTGGCCGCTATACCGGCGCGACCCCGGGGACGGGAGCAGTGCCATCGGGGTTGGCGGGCAAGACGGCGGACGTGGCGCGAGATATGCGCGATCTGGCACGCCTGAATGAGTGTCTGGCCGGACTCGATGATCCGGAACTGATGAGCCAGTTCCAGGACCTCTACTCCGGCGAACTCGTCACACGATGGGACATGATCGAGACACCGCCCGACGTGCTTGTGACGAACTACTCGATGCTGAATGTGATGCTCATGCGCGACGTCGAGGAACCTATATTCGAGTCCACCCGCGTGTGGCTCCAACGGTCGCCCGAGCACGTGTTTGTTCTAGTCGTGGATGAATTACACGTATATCGCGGCAGTGCCGGGGCGGAAGTGGGCATGGTAGTGCGGAATCTCGCCTCGCGTCTCGGGCTTGAGCCCTCGTCTGATCAATTCCGTATTATCGCCACAAGCGCATCGCTGCCAGGTGATGACTCCGGTCGCGAGTACCTGGAGCGGTTCTTCGGTGTGGACCGCCATTCATTCGCGATTGAGCCGGGTCAGCCCAAGAGAATCATTGCAGAAGACACACCGACCACCGACAAGGTACTGAGCGTTGATCCAACAGACCTCGCCGTCACCGCTGTGGAGGATCAATGGGCAGAGGCGATTGCGATGGCGTGCGTGGAGCAGTCGGATTTCAAACCAAGGGCCACCCGCATCGACGCCATCGCCGCCCGCCTGTTTGGCGAAGACCCCAGCGCCCATGTTGCGCTTGCGACTATGCTCAATGGTCTCGCGGGAGTGACGAAACCAGTCCTCCAATTCCGTGGTCACATCATGATGCGCGGTATGCGAGGACTTTGGGCATGCTCCGACCCCACCTGTCCAGGTGGCTCTGGCTCGGAACCACGTCGAATCGGCCGAATGTACGACACGCCGAGGTCGACCTGCGCCGACTGCGGCTCGCGCGTCCTCGAACTTCTGTACTGTTTTGAATGCGGTGATGTCAGCCTCGGCGGGTATGTCGTGGACCGCCCTGACCGCGGCGCTGTCGTGTTGTCCACCACTCCTGTGCTTCCTGGCGAAAACTCGGGCGATTTTGTCTATCGACGCAGCGACGATGAGTACCGCTGGCTCTGGCTGGGTTCTCCTGTCCCAGATTCTCCGAGTCGGCACAAGTTGCCGGCCCACATTGACGAGAACCAGGCGACCGTTGTGACCAACTTTGGCGCCGCGACGTGGAATCCCAAGCTTGGCTCTTTGATTCCCGGACATTCTCAGGACGGTATCCCCGCTGTCGTCTTGTGCCACAACGCCGGGGCCGACGGTGGCCTGGCGCTACCAGCGTTGCCGGAGGCCTGCCCGCGATGTGGTAGCAGTCAGGACAACCGAGATGCGGCAGTCTACTTTTCTGGCAACGTACGCTCACCTATCCGGGCACACACCTCGGGTCGTTCACAGTTGAACCAGATGGCGGTGGCCCAGTTGTTCCGGAGCCTTGGTTCCGATGCGGCCGCGTCGAGGACCATCGTGTTCACTGACAGTCGCGATGACTCCGCTCGGATGGCCGCAGGTATCGCGCTAAACAACTTCAGGGACCAGGTGCGCCAGGTTGTGCGCCAACTCCTTCATGGTCGTGAGAACCCGGTTCCGCTGCTGCGCCGGCTGCTGCTCGGAGAACTGCAAGGCTCTGAGTTGGAGCGCGCGCAGCGGGTGCGATCCGGCCGCCGGGCGTTGTATGACAAGCTCCGGCTGGAAACTCTCGGAGTGGCGGAGCCCGCCGACCTGGCCATGATCGCCACGGCAGAGCGTGAAGCCGAGGCCTTGCCCTGGCCCACGCTGATCCACGATGCCGAACGGATGATGCTTGAGGCCGGGGTGAACCCTGCCGGGCCGGGGCCATCGGTTGCTCAGAGCGAAGGAGACGCTCCTTGGTATCGAGCATACGAGCCACCTGCCCGCGACGTCTGGCAACCGCTGCCCGATGCAATCGCACGCCCAATTCGGCAGGACCGATACCGTCTGACTGCGACGGCTGTCGCCGAAGCGGTCTTTGACCGGGCATCACGTGACCTGGAGTCCACCCGACTCGGCGTCGCGCGGGTCCGCCCGGCCGCGCCTGACAACTGGGGCGTCTCGGCCGAGGTCGCCGCTGACATGCTGGCGAGCGTTGTTCGCCTGCTTGGAATTGCGAAGCGTTTCGAGGGAGGATATGCCGCAAGGTCGAGTGCTGCGCCTAGAGTCGTCTCAACCTACCTTGGCCGTGCCGCGACAAAGCACGCGCTGGACCGGCGAGCGCTCATAATGAATGTCGGCGAGTTTCTGAGGGCAAACGCGGTAACTGATGAGACCTGGACGCTCAGGACACAGACGGGCCAGGACTCGCTTGAACTGCGCACACCGGGCGAGAAGATGTGGGTCTGCGGCAACTGCGGCACCACGCACCTGCACGCTTCTGCCGGCGTTTGCATCAACGAGGAGTGTAAAGCGGGCGTGCTGCGCGAGCAGCAAACCACGGAAGAACTCGACTACTACGGCTGGCTTGCCGGACAGCCCCTTCGACGGATGCGAGTCGCTGAATTGACTGGACAGACAAGGCTCCCGGACCAACGGACTCGTCAGCGGCTGTTCAAGGGCGCGGTGCTCCCCGCGCCCGCTGAAAGCTCCATCGCGGATCCGTTTGACCTCCTGTCAGTAACGACGACGATGGAAGTCGGAGTGGACATTGGATCGTTGCGAGGCGTGGCGATGGCCAACATGCCACCACAACGCTTCAACTACCAGCAGCGCGTCGGACGTGCCGGACGGTCTGGGCAACCGTTCTCGTTCGCGGTGACTGTGTCGAGAGATCGGGCGCATGATGACTACTACTTCCAGGTCCCAGAGAGGATGACAGCGGCCGATCCGCCGCCACCATTCATCGATCTATCCCGTCCCAGAATCGTTCATCGGGTGATAGCTGCGGAGCTACTCCGCCGGGCCTTTCTCTCATCGCTGAATCCACCGAGACGGACTCAGGAGAGCCTCCACGGGGCGTTCGGGCTCACAACCGACTGGGCCGAACGACGACCGCACATAGAGGATTGGCTCCGAGAATCCACTGAAGTGCAGACAGTGTGCGACAGGTTCAGTGCGTTTACAGCGCTCGACTTTCGTGAGCTCGAAACGTGGGCTCGCGAGCAATTGGTAGTGGACGTTGACGAAGCCGTGAGCAACCCGTATTTTGTCCACGCCGAACTCAGCGAATTGCTTGCCAACGCGGGGGTTCTGCCGATGTTCGGTTTCCCAACACGGGTTCGCCCGCTCTATTCGAGGGCGGTTCGAACCAGGGCTGACGCTCAACGGTTCACCGTTGCGGATCGCGATCTCGGGATGTCCATCACCGCGTTCGCTCCCGGCGCAGTGGTCGTCAAGGATGGCGCCGAACACCTTTCTGTCGGATTTGCCGCTTACACCTTTGTCGGAACCAGCGCCCGGCCGGCGGACCCGCTTGGGGCGCCCCTCCCAGTCCGTCGATGCGGACAGTGTCGGAGCCTCGATACCCGCCCGACCACCCACTCTCTCAAATGTGGTGTGTGCGGCGGCGACATGACGGCGTTCTCGCTCTATCAGCCCGAGGGGTACCGGACGATTTACAGCCAGCCGGACTATGACGACACCCACGTCACTCCCATGTATGCCGCCTACTCCGAACTGTCCACCAATGCCGAACTAGGGGAGGAGATAAGGCTTCACGCGACTTCGCTGCGCTTGCTGGAGCAGGCAGAGGTGGTTGCCGTGAATGACAACAACCGAAAGCTGTTCGACTTGAACAGGCAGTCTGATGGGTCGGTCATCGCCCGCAACCGGGACTTGTATGGACGGGCTCTGCCAGAGTTCATGCGTTCGGGGGGCCAACCGCTAGACCCGGCTGCGATTGGCGAGGTTCGACGCACCGACGTACTGCTAGTCGGGCTTGACTCGCTGCGGCTTCCAGACGGTGTCGTGGCCACCCTACCGTGGGCGTGCCCAGGGGGTAGGGCTGCTCTCCTGTCGTTTGCTGAACTGCTCCGCAACGCCGCCAAGGATTACCTCGACATTGAGCAAGCGGAACTCGAGGTCGGGATCCAGCCGACCCTCTGCGGTGGCACTGTCTCGGCGCGAGTGTTCCTCGCCGATGCTCTCGACAACGGAGCTGGCTACGCGCTGGAGCTTGGTGAGGCCAGGACCTTCGAGAGGCTTCTGTTGTCCGTGCGAGATGAGACTGGGCAGCGCCTTCGCGCCTATCCACACGGAGTAGCCTGCACATCGTCTTGCCCTGGCTGCCTCCGGAATTACGAGAACAGATTCAATCATTGGGCTCTCGACTGGAGACTGGGGTTAGACGTTGTCGAACTTGCCTTGGGGGGGAGTGTCGACGCCTCGGATTGGACTGAACGGACAACTGAGTTGATGCGGAGTTTCGTTGATGGCTACGGAGAACACCTTCACGTGCGGCCGTCCATCTTGGAAGATCTGCCGGTGCTTGTGTCGACCGAGCGCCGGGGCGCGGCAGTGGTAATCGGTCATCCCCTGTGGCGTCACGAAGAGACACACTGGAACGACCAAGTTCGTCGTGCTGTCGCAGCGCTGCGTGGGCAGGGACCTGCACACGTCGCCGTCTCAGACTCCTACGTCCTCGACCGTACGCCAATCAAGCTGTTCAACGCCCTGCTAGGAGAGGGCGCCAGCCGCTAAGGCCCCTCGATGGGCCCACGACGTGCGTTTACACACGGAACAATGCCCGCCGTTGGGATGGTCGCAAGAAGGCTCTGCGCGATTCGCCGCACGACTTCCGCGTTGACGGCATTCCCCAGCGCTCTGAAGGTCTTCGATGGGCTCTCGGGCATGGCTAGGTCACCCAGGCTCTGGAGCCGCGCGCACTCAGCGGGGGTCATGTAGCGCTTCTCCCAGGCGATGATCGGGACTTGAGTGTCAGTCATGGCGATCAGGCTGGGAGCAGTGGTTTGACGCTTGAGCCGGACGCCTGAGGCTCGAATCTGGATCACGTACTGCCAGATGTCGCGCTCTTCGCCGTGGGCGTTCCACTCGAACTTCTGGAAGCTGGACGGGAAGCCCCGAATCTTGGGCAGCCATGGGTCAATCCACTCGCGGTTGCGTGCATAGAACTCCCTGTTTTGACGAATGAATGTTTGCTTCCATCTGGGGAACTCCGACTGTTCTCTGCGTGCGTGGCTGGGGAGCGCGGCCAGGATGTCCTCATCCCCAAGGCGGCCCAGGGGCCGCCCCAAGGTGCCTCTGGTGCGCTGAAGTTCCCTGATCCTGCCGGTTCTGATGAGTTCCCATGGTGTCGACCCTTCGTACGGGTAGGTCGCTCCGAACTCCATGCCCCAGATCGGGAAGGACGGTAGCTCCTCGTCGTCAGATTGCTTCGACAACTCAAGGAACTCTCCCCACACGCTGAGAGCCTCCAAGACACGGGGAGGGAGCATCTTGCCACCCTCGTTTCCCAAAATGGTCTTGATACTGGTCGGTTCTTCGCTGGTCTCTGGCCAGGCGAACTGGGTCATGTCGCCCAAAGTGCCGACGACATAGACGCGTTCACGGATTTGCGGGATGGTGAACTGGTGAGGCGACAGTCTCTCGTGCCTAATGGCGTACCCCAGACCCCGCAGTTCCTGCTCGATTCGTGCGAACGTTCTACCTTCGTCGTGCTTGAGGAGGTTGGGAACGTTCTCCAAGATGAAGCATTGAGGGCGGTGAGCGCCAAGAATCTCGATCACGTTGAAGAAGAGCTTCCCCTGCTCGGTGTGCTCGAAGCCGAGTTGCTTGCCTGATTTTGAGAATGGTTGGCAAGGGAACCCAGCGCATAGGACCGTGTGGGGCGGGATGCTCGACAAGTCCACCGTGGCAATGTCGCCTTCAGGGCGAAGGCCGAAGTTCTTCTCATACAGGGTTTGCAGGTCCGGCTCCCGCTCGGCGGCGAACACGCATGTCGCCCCGAGTTTGTCCAGGGCGACGTGGAACCCGCCGAGACCCGCGAATAGGTCAATGAATGTGACGGGCCCCGTAGTGGTTGAGGGCGGGGCGGGGGATGCCTGCTGATCCGAACCGTCTGTTGTGGGCCCTGCGGGGGCGGCGGAAGTGGCGCTGTGCCCCGATCCGCCGGCGGGACGCCGAAGCGGCGTTGCCTTGCGCGTCGTAGCCCGCGCTCGAAGCGCTGTCTCCAGCATGATCGCCATTCTATTGCGAGCCTTAGGACGTTTTTCGGAGGCGCTCCGAACTCGACTGTCAGGCATCGACACAAGCGGGCTTGCCTACCGGTGCATCGCGGTCCAAGTCACCCACTCGTTGTTGTCGCCTTTCCGTCAATAGTCGACCCTTAGAACCTCGTCAGCAAGAAGTGTGGCCTCGGTGTGCAATCGCGGCGCGGTCCGCCGGGTGCGGTGCGCTCAACCCGGGATTGCAGCGTTGAAGGCCTGTCGGCCAGGGGGTTGCATGCGGGCGCGCGGCTGTTTGGTCGAGGCGAGAATCGTCCTTGGGCACGGTGCCTGGCGTCATCATCGCCTGGCCGGGAGAGCACGGCCTCCGAGCGCCCGGAAGGCAGGGCGTTTGCGGGAGGCGGCGGTCCCACAGCGCGGGGCAAGCGGTTGCCGACCCCGAGCGTGCCCCGAGGAATCGATGCGCTTCTTCAACGAAGCGGCTGGCGGCCAGTAGCCGTCCCGGACAGTTGTGAAGGCCGCCGCGAGGCCTGACCTTGAAGAGATGGCGCG
This sequence comes from Bifidobacteriaceae bacterium, assembly GCA_031281585.1. Lineage (NCBI taxonomy): Bacteria > Bacillati > Actinomycetota > Actinomycetes > Bifidobacteriales > Bifidobacteriaceae > Bifidobacteriaceae bacterium. The sequence goes on from JAITFE010000049.1 coordinate 18,528, forward strand.
CACCAGTAGTTGCGACCCCGGCAGGCGCTTGGAGGATCACCGGGGCCGGAAACCGGCGGGAGAACGGAGGTTCACAATGACGGCTGAGTTCAGCGGCGATCATGCCCTCAGCCTCGGGGCGTCGGCATTGACCGGCGAAGAGAGAGCGATGCCAGGGGCGGGCTGGGTGCTGCGGGCTGCTCGCCTCCAGGCTGGCTTGGGCCTGCCGGAGGCGGCGACCGCCACCGGGATGCCGGCCGCCGTGTACGCGTCCGCTGAGGCTGGCCAGCGTGTCCTGGACGACGAGGCCTATGGACACGCGGTCCACCGTTTGATGACGCTTCCCAAGGGCCTGCCAAACGCGAACCGCGCCGAGCGGAGCGGACGCGGTGGTCGGCAGGTGGCGGCTGGCCCCGCCGGACCAGACGCGGGCGTTGGCAGTTCATCCCACGGAGGTCTTCGTGGTCGCGGCGTTGGTCAAAGCTTGTGAGTGATGTCTGGCGCGAACATGCCCCCGCTGAATGCGATCCAGGCCCCGCCACGGGCCAGCGCCCCGGAAGTGATCGGCGGCTTGTGCGGCGGCACCGGAGGGCGCACAGAAACGCACGGCGGGGAGCTTTGGGCCTTGCGGCCGCGCGTTTGGCCCGGTAGCTTGGCCAACCTTGGTCGCAGGCTCAGCGGGCGACTGGCGGTTCCGGGCCGCAGGCGGAGGCTGCGGTCAGTGGCATCTGGTCGCTTCTTGGCCGGCTGGCAGGCGGCGGCGAAAGCGCGTTTTGCCTGGTGGCGCGGTGCCGTAGATTCTACGACACCGTGGCTTGGCCACCACGGTCCGCCGATCTGCGGTCGGACAGAGAGTGGCCTCCCCCACGAGCAAACTCGCGCCCGTCCGCCCGCCCCGGCACGCCGTGCTCACGCTTTCCGCCCGAACCTGGCGTCCAGCAGCGCCGCCGTCACGGGGTTGACCATCTCGTCGCGGTGGATGTAGTGCGCGATTGTGGTCCTGCTGTCGGTGTGACCCAGCAGTTCGGCGGCCAGGTCCGCGTCGGCGGCGTTGCTGATCTCGGTGGCGGCCGTGCGGCGGAACTTGTGCGGGTTGGCCCGCTCCACGCCCGCCAGGTCCAGGACCCGCCGGAGCTGGCGGCGGACGTTGTTCGGCGTCAACGGCGTGCCGTTGCGGGAGCGGAACACCAGCGCGTCCGGCGACCTGTCAGCCAGGTCCGCGAGCCGGGCGCGCACCGCCTCGGCAGTGAAAGAGGGCAGCGCCACGACGCGCCGGGACTTCGCGGTCTTCGGGTGGTCCTGCCGGTAGGGCGTCTGCCCGGATGGTGTGACGATTGTGCCCGCGATCAAGACCGTTGGGACGGCGCTGGCGATGTCCACGTCCCGGCGCCGCAGGGCCAGCGCCTCCCCGATCCGGGCGGACGTGCCCAGCATCACCTCGATGATCGCGGACAGCTGCCCATCCGGCTTCGGCCCGCTGACCACGGTGCCGCGCTCCCACGCCCTGATCGCCACCCGGATCGCGCCCACCTCCTGCGGCGTCAGCGCGTCCGGCGCGTGGGGCGGTTTTCGCAGCCGCCCGATGCCGTCCATCGGGTTCCGCAGCAACACCTCGTGCCGCACCGCCAGCGCGAACGCCAACCTGAGCACTGTCTTGGCCTGCTTGGCGCGGCTGTACGACTGCTTCGCCAACTGCTTGGTGAACATGTCGCACCGCGCAACCCCGATCTCCCGCAGCGTCAAGTTCCCGAACACTGGCAGTACCAGGTTGTTCATCTGCCGCCGGTACGCGTCAAGGGTCTGCCGGGTGACGCGCCCTTCGAGTTCCATGTCTTCGAACCAGTAATCGGCCAACTCCCTGAACGACGAGTCGGGTGTGATGGCGGCCGCCCCGGGCTGGAGAAGAGACCGTTCCGCGAGCTTGGACTTCAGAGCGCGCTCGGCAGCGGCCTCCGTCTTGGCGGTGGCCTGCACCTCGCGGAGCTTGCCGTCCCAATCCCGGTAGCGGGCCCGCGCCTCCACGCTCCCGGACGCGCGGTGGATCAGCAGGATTTCCCCGAATGTGCCTATGGGCACCCGCGGCCGGCTCATCGTGGACCGCTGCCATCGGACGGAGCCGAGCCGAATCCGGCCGCGCCGCCACGGCCGGGGAATGGAGTTGCGGCACCGGTTCCGGACGGCGGGGCCTCCCGCCGCGCATCGATCCAATCCCGCACGTCCGAGACGGTGTACCGCAGGTGCTTGCCGACCCGGTGCGCCACCGGCCCCCTGCCGAGTACGCGCCAGCCGTACACGGTCGAGACGGGAACGCCCAACAGGGCGGACAACTCGGCGGTGCTCAGCATCGGCTCTAAGGCGAACGGGTCGGCGCTTGTTTCGTTGGCAGTCCTCACAGCGTCCAAGTGCGCGGGCGCTCCCACGAACGCGGCCAAACCGGCCCGCCAGGTGGCGCGCCGCACCCCGGCCGCGAATCGAAAACGCTGGGCTTCTGCTGGGAAAGCCAAATTCCCGGCCTCCAATCGGAGAACGGAAACGGCCTCCACCATCCAAAACAACCGGGCTAACAGTCGGGATGCCGGGATTTGAACCCGGGGCCCCCTGGCACCGTTCGACGCCTTCTGGGGGCAACGCTACGCGGTCTTGGAAGACCCAGACGGCAACGCCGTCGACCTGTTCGCTCCGCTGTCCGCCGTTTGACGCCCGCCTTGCAGGGAACCAGGCGTGACCCCGATCATCGCGGTGAAGTCCCTGGTCATGTGCGCCTGGTCGGCGTAACCCGAACGCCCGGCCGAGTCCGCGAGGACGCCGCCTGAAGCGACCAACCGGAGCGCCCGTTGGAGGCGCGCCACTCGGCGCACGGTCCGCACCCAGTAGCCGAAGGCCTCCAGCGCGTAGCGGCGCAAAGTCCGCTCCGACCAGCCGAGCTCGCGAGCGATCACAGGCGCGGGGACGGCATCGGCCGCTCGTTTGAACACGGTCCGTGCCAACACGGCGTCCTGCGACCGCCAACAGGACTCGCGGCGGTTTGCCACGGCCAGGGCGGCGCCGGCCGCGTCCAGGCGGCCCGACCGGACCGCCGCTTCGAACCTGGCCGCCGACCTGCTGTCGATCACGTCCCCCAGAGGGACCACCTGGTCCCGCAGGCGATGGGCGGGAACGCCAAGCACCAGCGGGCCGACCCCTGGGTCCATCCTGATCCCCGACGCGGCCTGGCCGGCTTCCATCCAGACGGTGAACGCGACCGTGTCCGGCCCGGCAACGATCAGCCGGCCGCCGATCCAGACGATGTCCATGCACCCGTCTGGGACCACACGCCCCGGCCCCGCGACTCCTCGTTGAAGAGCCCACTCCGTGGCAGGAAGCGCGGCGGAACGACGATCCGGTCGCGTTCCCGCGCCCGGAACTGCTTGCCCGGCGCTGACCTGGTCAGACCGGTGAGCCGATCCCTCCGCCGCGGTTCTCACGGTGCAGACAGTACAGGGTCGGCGGCGGGCCCGCGTTAGGTGGCGACCAGCGAGTCCCTAGTGGCCTCCCCGGGTGCTGACAGTGAGCTTGGCGACGGTCGCGAACTCGACCGAAGCCTGCCTGCTTGGGGCATGGGCGGGGGCCAGAGTCAGGCGAAGCTCTCTACCCGGCGTCTGAGGCGGCGGCCGAGCGCCGGCCCGTGGCCGCAGAACCGCCTCGGCTGATCGAGTCGCTGAATGCCGCAGGCGCCACCGGCCAAAGGGATTTCGAGGTCGGCAGACCAGCGTCACCGGGCGCGACCGCGCCGACTGGCCTGTTCCGTTTCGCCTACCGCGCTGGGGGCGGTTCTCTTGTGTCGACCCTGGTAATAGGGACCGGTCGCGGGGCGGCGAAAATCCTTGAGCACTTGCTCGGGCCACGCCAAGTCAGGTCGCCAGTGGCAGATCCAGGCGGCCAGTTCCCGGCTGCCGACGCCTGCGGACTGCGCCCAGAACAAGCGCCGATGGCCCGTGCCGAATGCAACGAAGCTATGGATCCCGCGCCGGGGCTGGTGCGCCTTCAGGTGCTCAATCTCCCAAACGTTGAACTGGCGGGCCCTTCCCCACAGGGGCACGGCTCGAGCCTGGTCTCCGGTCACCTCGACGCGGTATCTCTTGGCACCGCGTGCCATGACCAACATATACACGCCGGATGGCCCCAACACCGTGATCAGCCCGGTCAGCCGACCCTCGCGACAGGCCGGGCCGACCATTAGCCACACCGCCAGCGCGCAAGAAAACAGGAGGAGCAAGCCCGCCCCAAGATCGCGGGCGGCCCGCCACTGCGAAGGACGGCAAGTGACGATGAAAGACCACGTCGCCAGCGCATGGCTGTCGATCCCCCCGAGGTCTGGGTCCGAAATATCGGCGGGAGGCGCCGCATTGCCCTCCTGACGCGCCGCGCGAACGCAAAGGAAAGCCCCAAGCGCGGAGCCCGCCACCCAGAGTATGGCGACCGCGAGGTCTGTCACTTTCCCTGCCCGCGATCACTCGAGGCCGCAGGCCGGCATCTGAATCGGGCAAGCCGTTGAACCCATGCGCATCATTCTCCCTCAGGACGCAGGCCGTCGCCACCCGGCGACTAGCCTCTCCACCAGCGTCCGGTACCGGTCCAGCGTCTGCGGGGCCAGCCCCGCCGCAACCGCGTGGTCCTCCAGCCAGATCTCCGCCAGCCGCGCCACAGTCACCTCAGGCCCGATGCCGTCCCCCACGTGCGAGGGCCGCGCGTCCAGCTTGTCCTCCAGCGCCGTCCTCGCGGCCGTCTTGGTCCGCCCGGTAGCCCGCACCCTGCGCCTCGCCCCGTCCTGGTCCCGCACGTAAACCGACGCGGTCCACCTCCCAGCGGCGTGCTGCCGGGTCGCGGTGTCGCCGTGCCGCCCCACCACGAGCGGCGGTCTAGGCAACGGGACCGTCCTAGCCGTCGCTCCACTCACCGGGCCAGTACTCGCGCTCGCGTTCCAGAATGGGGCCGACCACGTCCTCGGGCCATCGGAACGGGCTCTTGGCGGCGAGCTTGTCGAGGAGCTCCCGCGCCTCGGGGAAGAGCGCCTCCTTGTGCCCGCCGACCGCCCCGGCCAGGTAGCCGGCGCAGCGGGCGGCCTTGTCTCTGGCGGCCTCCAGCTCCACGGGCGCGGTCGGGTCGGCGGGGTTTGACCGAGGCCTCCCGCTCGGCGCGAGAGCTGCTTGGCCGCGTCTTGGAGGGCCGCGTGGATCTGGAAGACCTTCCGCTCCCCGACCAGCGCGGTGTCCGCGCGGTGGCAGACGTGGCGGCGGCCACCGATAGGCGAGTGGTAGAACGCGATGTTCCCAGCCCATCTTTGACGCCACTTCCAGGCTTAGACACCGCCAACCGTGGAGGCTCGTACGAGCAGCGGCCTGGCCGTTGCTTCCGGCCAGGAAAGCGCTCAACTACGTGCGTGGGCAGGAACTCGGACGCTTGTGCTGTGTGGCGGGCGCCTTGATGCGCCGGGGTGTTGTTCTCCGGGGCGACATGAGAACCCTTCCCACTTACCTAGTCATATTGCAATCTGTTTATATATGTGGTGGGATGGTGTCGTGGACACGGACGAAGGGCTCGCTGAGGCGGCCCAACTGTTCAAGGTCCTCGGCAACGAGTCGCGGCTCACGCTGCTGTGCCTGATTGGTCGCGAGCCGCGCGTGGTGGGGGCGCTGGCGGAGGCGACGGGCATGTCGCAGCCGCTGGTGTCTCAGCACTTGCGCACGCTGCGCCAGGCGGG
>JAITFE010000050.1 GCA_031281585.1 Bifidobacteriaceae bacterium
CTCCGCGCGATCGAATCGGTTGTTCAAGGGACGAATTGGCGGGTCGCGCGTCAAACTCTGCTGGCCCGTCTGGTCCCGTCCTGGCGGGATGACCCGACCGCCGTGGAACCCTATTGGCGCCAGTACTTTGGCGACGGGGACAGCTTCTTCTACCGAGTCCTCGCGCGGACGCCCGGCGCTTCGACGGGCCAAGGTGACTGACGGAACCGGACCGGCACACGGCAATTGTTTCGCTCTTGGCAAGAACCGCGATCCCCTCGTAGCGCCAGCACAACGCTGCGCCTGTGAGCTCTCCTGGAGCGGCATCCACTAGCACGGTCACCTTGCCCGCCGATTCCTGCTCGTCTGCGGGCCAGTCGCTCCCACAAGCCATCTCGCCCGTGTCGGCAGTCATCAAACAGTCTTTTGCCCCATCTACGTATGAGCAGCGTGGATCAGGATGCTGGCTTCGCTCCCGGCGGGGCACCCAGGTGACCAGTGTCGCTGCCTCAATGCCATGCGGACTCCTTTCTTTGTCCGGGTCCGGACCAAGATCGTGACTTCACTCCCGCCGAAGGCGGTGGGCGCGTTCCGGATCGGTGTAGCAACTCCGCGCGGCGTGGATGACGCGTCCGGCGGGCGGGCGTGGGACCATTGGGCTGGGCGTCGAGGCGGGTCTTGGCCGTCGGCGGCGCTCGCCCCCACGCCCCTACGCCAAGGAAACGAAGGTGGAGAACATGGCCCGTTCAGCCAAGAACAGTTCCGCTGACCATGCGCGGGCGCCCGGCGAGCGCGGACTCTTGGCGGGCGGGCGGGCGGTCTGGGCGCTGGCCGGCGTGGCGGTTCTCGCGTTGGCGGCCGGATTCGGCCTGGGACGGGTCGTCAAGTCCCCCGCGCAGGCGGCCGGGCCGCAGTTGGAGCCGGGGCTGATCACCGCGAAAGTGGAGGCCAAAAGGATCGAGGCCACGCTGGTGGCCAGGGCGGACGTGTCATTCGCGGACCCGATCGCGGTGAACCCCGGGGCGCTCGGAGACGCCTCCGCGGCGGTGGTGACCGGGCGGATCCCCGAACAGGGCAGCGAGGTGGACGGCGGGGACGTGATCCTGGAGGTTTCCGGCCGCCCCGTGTTCCTGCTCCCGGGCGCCTTCCCCGCGTACCGGACTCTGGCGGCGGGATCATCCGGCCCGGACGTCACGCAGCTGCGGGCGGCGTTGAACTCCCTGGGGTTTTCAGCCGGAGCCGAAAGCGACCAATACGACAGCGCCCTCGCCGGCGCGGTCAAAGCCATGTACGACAAGGCCGGCTACCCCGCCCCGAACAGCCAGGACCGCGCCCTGAGCCAAGCGGTGCGGGACGCCCGCGACGCGGTCGAGGACGCCAAAGACGCCCGCGCCTCAGCCCAGAAAGCCGTCGACCAGGCCAAACAGGACGTGCGGGACAACGTGGAGGGCGCCCAGGAGCTGCTGGACGCCGCCAACGACGCCCTCAAACAGGCCGAGCGAGGCGTGACCCGCGCGCAGGAGGCCAGCGAAGAGGCGAACCGGGCCGCGTGGACGCCAATGATCTCCGCCGAGGTCGTTTTCGCCACCGACTTGCCCCGCCGGGTCGATTCGGTCGGGGTCACGTTGGGCCAGGACCTCTCCCAGGGCATGCCCACGGACATGATGGGCGGCGCCCCCGCCGACGCGCTGGTGCTGTCCGGCGCGCAAATCAAAGTCACGGCCGACGTCTCCGCGGAAGAGGCCGTTTTGCTCGTGGAGGGCGGCGCGGTGGTGTTGGACCCCTCGATGCTCGCCGTGGAGGGCGTCATCGAGTCCATCTGCGGCGGCGAGCCGATCCCCTCCGACCCGACTCAGCGCTGCGAGGTCCTGATCAACCCGACCCTCTCGGAAGACTTCGACCGCAGCCAGTTGGTGGGCAACGTGGCCGTTTCCATCCTCCTGGGAACCTCCGCGGAGGACAGCCTGGTGGTGCCGGTCGCGGCGGTCTCAGCGAATTCCGCGGGCGAGCCGCAGGTCGAGTTGGTGGTCGGCGAATTGGTCAAGAACGCCGCCGCCGGCCAACAAGAAACCCGCAAAGTGGTCATCGAAGCGGGCCTGTCCGCCCAGGGCTTCGTGGAGATCAAGTCCTCCACCGAGCCGATCAAGTCCGGCGACCTGGTGGTTGTCGGCGTCCAAGCCGCCAAAGGCCCGGCCGCCCAGTCTCCCGAACCAGCGGCTTTGCCGGCAATTGGCGCACGATGACGTTCGGCCCGTCCCAGCCCCTCCCCGCGTCCACTGCGCGGCAGCCGTTGTGGCGGGACCACCGCGGCCGCGCCCGGACCGCCGACCGGGGCGGGCTGGGGCTGGACGATTTGCTGGGAGGCGACCCACGGCATCGGGAAACGGAGGCCGAGGCGGCGGCGGGACCGCCGGAGAGCGCCGACACCGAGTTGCTGACGCCGGCGCGCGCGGCCGAGCCCGCGGGAGAGCCAGTCATCTTGCTGGAGGGCGTGTCGCGGACGTTCTCCGGCGCGGTGGAGGTGTTCGCGCTGAGGGACGTGTCCATGACGGTGGCGCCGGGGGACTACGTGTCGATCACGGGCACGTCCGGTTCCGGCAAGTCGACTTTGCTGAACGTGCTGGGGCTGCTGGACCGGCCGACGGTGGGCCTTTACCGGCTGGCGGGGGTGGACACCGGACCGTTGGGGGACAAGGCGCGGGCCAGATTGCGGGCCAGCGAGCTCGGGTTCGTTTTTCAGGGGTTTCATTTGATGCCGAAGCGGACCGTGTTTGAGAACGTGCTGCTGGGGATGGCGTATTCGGGGGTCACCAAGCGGGTGCGCCGCGAGAGGGTGGTGGCCGTGTTGGAGCAGGTGTCGTTGACCCACCGCGCGGCGTTCTTCCCCTCGACCCTGTCCGGCGGGGAGCGCCAAAGGGTGGCGGTGGCTCGGGCGCTGGCGAAGGGCCCGGCGGTGCTGCTGGCGGACGAGCCGACCGGAAACCTGGACGCCGCGACCTCCGGCGAGGTGTTGGACTTGTTCGACGAGTTGAACCGGGCCGGGCAGACCGTCCTGGTGGTGACGCATGATCCGGTGGTGGCGGAACGGGCGTCAAGGCGGATCCGCATGTCGGACGGCCGGTTGGAGGAGACATGACGGCGCTCAGGGAAGGGCGGGGCACGCCGGAAGTTCCCGGCCCGCGGGAGAGCGGACGGGACGGCCGCGGCGACCGGCACGGGCGGCGGGAGCGCCGTCGGCTCCGGCGGGAGGCCCGGCAGGCCACGCCCAGGTTGGGCCGGGCTGAGCGGTTCACCACGGGGAATCTGTTCGGGGAGGCCGTGCGCGGGCTGGCGGGCCGGCCGGGACGCCTGGTTTTGACGGCGCTGGCGGTGGTGTTGGGGATCGGCTCGCTGGTCACCACGGTGGGGTTCGCTCAGACGGGGGCGAGGCAGGTTGAGGCCACGTTTGATGAGGTCGCCGCCACCCAGGGCGTGGTCAAGGAACGCCAGGATCCCATGTTGGGCGGCGCCGCGGCGCCGCTGCCCTGGGACGCGGCTGAGACGGCCGCCCGTTTGAACGGGGTCATCGCCGCGGGGATGTCCAGCGAGGTGGACGTCAGGAGCGCCCGTATCTCGGCCGCCCCGATAACCGATCCGGAAGCGCCGCCGTCGGTGGTGCCGGGCGTGCTGGCGGCCACGCCGGGGTTGTTGGACACGGTGGAAGGCGAGATGACGGAGGGCGTGTTCTTCTCCGCCTTCCATGAGTCGACCGCGCAGCGGGTGGCCGTGCTGGGCGCGCAGGCGGCCCAGCTGTTGGGCGTGGCCCGCGTGTCGGATCAGCCGTCCATGTTCATCGGCGACACCGCCTACACCGTGATCGGGATCATCGGGTCGGTCAAGGCCGAGCACGGTTTGATGGACTCGGTGGTCCTGCCTCAGTCCACCGCCCGCCAAACCCAGGGGTTGGCGAAACCCGAGCAGTTGCGCGTGCGCCTGGAGGTGGGAGCCGGGCCCATGGTCTCGGAGCAGCTCGGAACCGCGCTCAACCCCGGTTCGCCGAACGACTACGAGATCTCCTTGCCGGGCGCCGCCTCCGAGTTCCGCAAGAATCTGACGGCGGACGTGAACTCCCTGTTCATTGTGCTGGGACTGGTCGCCCTGCTGATCGGGGCTTTGACCATCGCTGTGGTGACGTCCCTGTCCGTGATGGAGCGGCGCGGCGAGATCGGGCTGCGCCGCGCCCTGGGCGCCACCCAGCCAAACGTGGCCCTGCAATTCGTGGCGGAGACCGCCATAGTAGGCCTTCTGGGCGGCCTGATCGGAGCCGCGACGGGCTTGCTCGCGGTGGTCTTCATCTCCATGGTCAAGGACTGGACGCCGGTCCTGGACCTCCGCCTGGTCGCCGCCGCCGCCCTGGTCGGCATGGTCACCGGCGTCCTGGCGGGCCTGGCCCCCGCCATCCGCGCCGCCCGCATAGAACCGGCGGCGGCCCTCCAGGAAGGCCCCTGACCGAAAATGGGGACGGTACCTGTTTCCGGCGGAAACAGGTACCGTCCCCATTTCGGAACACAACATGCTGTGGCGAAGCGTGCGGAGCACCCCTAGGTGTAGTAGTGTTGCTTACCATGCTGGTCGCTCGCAAGAGCGGCCGCCGCCAACCAAACGGCCACACGACCAGGGCGGTTGGCGGCGGCGTGGGAACCCGGTGCGAATCCGGGACTGCCCCGCAGCGGTGAGCGGGAACGACGGCCGCGTAGACGCACTGGACCCACGGTCTGGGAAGCAGCGGCCAGGTAGGAACCGCGCCAACCCAGGCGCGACGCCCGCAAGTCCGAAGACCTGCCAGCCGGCGTGGGCACGGTGCCCGCGTCAGGCCTCACGGCTCGCGGGAAGCCGAAGTGCCGGCCCTCGTTCGGCTCTGCCCACGTCGCGCCGCCGCTGCTCACCACCCGCCCGCCGCGAGCGAAGCGACGAGGAGACGCACAAATATGACCACCCAGGCCGCCGGCACCGCCGTCAACGGTTCCAGCACCATTTCCGCCGTCACGAAGCGAGACGGACGGGTAGTTCCCTTCGAACTAGACCGCATCGCCAGGGCGATCGCCAAAGCGGGCGCCGCCACCGGCGAGTTCGACGGTGCCGAGGCCCTGCTGCTGGCCCGCTTCGTGACCCGCAAGCTGGACGGCGGCGCCCCGCAAGTCGAACAAATCCAGGACTGCGTGGAGCAGACCCTGATGAACGCGGGCTACATCGCCACCGCCCGCGCATACATTGTCTACCGCGAGCAGCACTCGCGCCTGCGCCAGGACGCCCGCGTGGTGGTGGACGTCGAAAGCTCCATCAACGAGTACCTGGACCGCTCCGACTGGCGGGTCAACGCCAACGCCAACCAGGGGTATTCGCTGGGCGGCCTGATCCTCAACACCTCCGGCAAGGTGATCGCCAACTACTGGCTCTCGCACGTCTACGCGCCGGAGATCGGCCGCGCCCACCGCGAAGGCGACCTCCACATCCACGACCTCGACATGCTCAGCGGCTACTGCGCCGGCTGGTCCCTGCGCACGCTGCTGGCCGAAGGCCTCAACGGCGTACCCGGCAAGATCGACGCCGCGCCGCCCAAGCACTTCTCCTCCGCCATCGGGCAGATTGTCAACTTCCTGGGCACGCTTCAAAACGAATGGGCCGGCGCGCAGGCTTTCTCATCCTTCGACACGTACATGGCCCCCTACGTGCGTCTGGACAAGATGACCTACGAGCAGGTCCTCCAAGGCATCCAAGAACTGGTCTACAACCTCAACGTGCCCTCGCGTTGGGGCACGCAAACCCCGTTCACCAACCTGACCTTCGACTGGACGTGCCCGGAAGACCTGCGCCAGGACCGGCCGGTGATTGGCGGCGTGGCCCAAGACTTCACGTACGGCGAGCTCCAGACCGAGATGGACATGATCAACCGCGCCTACATCGAGGTCATGACCAGGGGCGACGCGAAGGGCAGGGTCTTCACGTTCCCCATCCCGACCTACAACATCACCGCCGACTTCCCCTGGGAGTCCCCGAACGCCGAACGGCTTTTCGGCATGACCGCCAAGTACGGCCTGCCGTATTTCCAGAACTTCATCAACTCCGAGCTCAAGCCGAACCAGATCCGCTCAATGTGCTGCCGGCTCCAACTCGACCTGCGCGAGCTCCTCAAGCGCGGGAACGGCCTGTTCGGCTCGGCGGAGCAGACCGGCTCGCTCGGCGTGGTCACCATCAACTGCGCCCGGTTGGGCTACCTCCATGCCGGCGACGAGACGGGCCTGCTCCGCGCCCTCGACCGGCTCCTGGAGCTGTCCCGCGACAGCCTGGAGGTCAAGCGCAAGGTCATCCAGCGCCTGATCGACCAGGGCCTGTTCCCGTACACCAAACGCTATCTGGGCACGCTTAGGAACCACTTCTCCACGATCGGCGTCAACGGCCTGAACGAGATGGCGCGGAACTTCTTCCGCTCCCCGCTGGGCGCCGAGGGTTTGGCTGGGGCTGAAACACACGGCATCGGGCAGGGAACCCCCGGCGACATCACAAGCGCCGAGGGGCGGGCGCTCGCGATCCGGGTGCTGGACCACGTGCGGGCGCGGATGGTGGAGTTCCAGGAGACCACAACGCACCTGTACAACCTGGAGGCGACCCCGGCGGAGGGCACCACCTACCGGTTCGCGAAAGAGGACCGGCGGCGGTTCCCGGGCATCGTCCAGGCGGGGACGCCGGACAATCCGTACTACACGAACTCGTCGCAGCTGCCCGTCGGCCACACCGACGACCCGTTCGAGGCGCTGGAGCTGCAGGACGAATTGCAGCGCAAATACACCGGCGGCACCGTCCTGCACCTCTACATGGGCGAGGCCATCTCATCCGCCACCGCCTGCCGCGAGCTGGTCAAACGCGCGCTGACGCGGTTCTCGCTGCCGTACATCACCATCACGCCGACCTTCTCGATCTGCCCGACCCACGGATACCTGGACGGCGAGCAGCCGGCCTGCCCGCGCTGCGCGGAGGCCGACCCTTCGGCGGAGCCCGTCGCGTGCGAGGTCTGGACCCGCGTCATGGGGTACCACCGGCCCGTGTCGAGCTTCAACGTCGGCAAGCAGGGCGAGCACCACGAGCGGGTCCACTTCGCCGAACCCGCGCTGGTATGACCGCTCCGGCCGGATTGGGCTTGGCTTTGGCTCCGGCGGCCGACTTGGCTAGCGTTTCGCTTGGCGATCCGGTGCCCGATGCCGTCCGGCCCGTTCCCGGCGCGGGGTCCGGCCGGCGAACCGGCGGCGACGCGAGCCGCTTTGCCCTCGCCGACCGCGAGGCCGCGGCCGCCTGGAGAGCGGACGGCCAGGCCGTGGCGGACGCCGCCCCCAGTTCGGGCCGACCGGGTGCGCCCACAGCGGAAAACGCGAGCCGGCCGCTGGCCATTGGCGGCCTGTCGAAGCTGTCGACGTGCGACTGGCCGGGCAAGCTCGCGGCCACGGTGTTCCTGCAGGGCTGCCCGTGGAACTGCCTGTACTGCCACAACCCGGACCTGATCGACCCGCGCGCGCCGGGTTCGCTCGACTGGGCGGACGTGCTCGCTTTCCTGCGCGGCCGGGTGGGTTTGCTCGATGCCGTCGTCTTCAGCGGCGGGGAGGCCACACGCCAGGAGTTGGGCCCGGCTATCGCCCAGGTCCGCGAACTCGGGTTCCTGGTCGGCCTGCACACCTCCGGGGCCTACCCCCGGCGCCTGGCGGCGCTGTTGGACAAGGTCGACTGGGTCGGGTTCGACGTCAAGGCGCTGCCGGACAATCTGCCCCAGGTGACCGGGGTGGCCGCCTCGGCGGCGGCCATGGCCGAATCGCTGCGCCTGCTCCTAGCGTCAGGCGTGGACTGCCAGGTGCGGACCACCTGGGGTCCTGGCGTCCCGACTGTGGCCACCCCCGCCCAGGCGGAGGCGGTTCTGGATTGGGCCCGCGCCCAAGGCGTGTCCGCGCCGGTCCTGCAACCAGTGCGGGCGGAAGGCGCGCGGCCGGCCTTCCGCTCCGCCCGCGCGGCGGCCATTTCCTGACTTTCCTGGGTGCCCACCCGGACCGTCCCGGCCCTCTCTCCTGCGGTCTTGGGACGGCTCTGACCGTCGGCCGACGAGGCCGGCGAAGATGATGGGAAGACGTCGGGCCTGGTCAGCCGGTCAATGCCGCCAACTCCTCCTTGGCTTCTTGCGCCCACGACTCAAGGTCAGCCTTGCGGGCGTCAACGAACTCCTCCTCAAGGCTGTAGAGAATCTGGTCCGACCGGACCTGGTAGTCCACCTCCTGCTGGCATTCGAGATCCGCCACGGCCAACCGGACCTCGAACTCGACCGCGTCCGCCGCCCCAGACCGGGAGCGCTCGTCCGCCAAGGCCGTGGCGTCATCCGGGCCGCCCAGGGCACCGAACGACTTGCCCCGCATGCACGCCGACCAATCGCCGTTGACCTTTGCCATCTCCGCGGAGGCGGCGGCCCTGTCGCCAAGGCTGGTCATCTCCTCCAGCAGCCCCTCCCACCGCAGTCCTCCTGTGAAGGCGGCGCCGCCGTACACCGCGTCCCAAGCCAGGTCGTAGCATCCGCCGGAACGGTTGATCACGCCGTCCGCGTCGACGGTCTCCTCCCCGCCTAACGCCAGATCGTAGGCGGCCCGCCCCTCGGCGCTGAGCGATTCCCGAATGGCCATGTTCGGGTCGTCGGTGCCGGGCCCGGCGGCACCTGCGCCGGACAGCTCCCCGGACGAGATCCCGTAGCCGTAAAGCGCCCGGTACTCCATGGTTCCGGGGGCGACCGCCGGCGGGGTTTCCTCCTGCACGTAACGGCCTTCCTCGATTTGGTATTCGAATCCCTCTTCTCGCACGCAGGCCGCGATGCGCTTCTGGAACGCGGCCTCGAGCAGCCGGTCCCGCGCGGCGTAATCCTGGGCCGCCCCGTAGGCCAGCGTCCAGTAGGGCTCAAGCGGAGAGCTGGTGGCGCTGGTCAGAGGCAGATCAGAGGTCGTGCCGGGGGTGCAGCCCGCCGCCAGCGCCGCGGCCAACGCCGCAAGGCTGACAGCCAGGCCGCCGGTTTTCATTTCGGCGACGGCTGTTTAGGGAGGGCCTCGTCCTCCAAGTTCTCCTGGTCGCCCGGGCTGGGGCTCGTGGACGGCCCCTCCGCATTCTCGGTCGCGGCTGGGTCCGACGCGGGCTCGGCGCTCCCGCTCGGATCGATCTCCGGGCTCGCGTCGCCGCTCGGCGAAGGCTCCTGGGAAGCCAGCTCGGAGGGGCTCGGGTCCGCCGTCTCGGCTGGGGACGGCGACTCGGATGGCGGCGTCGACTCGCGGGCCTCTTCCGAGGGCGGCGCCGAAGGCGTCCGCTCCGGCCCCCGTGGGTTCACAAACGTCGTCTTCCGCCCGGAGTCGCGGCCGGTGAGCTCGTCGGAGATCGTGTTGCCCAGCAACAACTCGACCCCCGTCACGATCGCCATGATCACCAGAAACACCGCCAGCCCCAGCCCAGCCAAAGCCTTCACCGGGCCGTGACGGCGGATCAGCTCCCGCAGCCAGCTCGCATTGTCCAGTTTCGCCAGGCCCGGCCCCTTCCCCGCCGAACCGTCGCTGTCGCTGTCGGTTTGGGCGTCGGTTTGGCTGTCCGTGTCGCTGTCCGTGTCGCTGTCCGCGTTCGCCTGGCTCTCCCCGGCAGCCTCGGCCTGGCCGTCCGCGCCAGATTCCGCCGATGCCGTGCCCTCCGCCCCATCCTCCCCCTTCGTCTTGGCGGCGTCTTGCGCGACCGGCTCCGGAGCAGCGGTTTCGTTGGGAACCGGCTCGGCGGCATCGTCGGGATTGTCGGTTTGCGTGGACCCGTCTGCGGCCTCGCCGGCGGCGGACACGGCGCTGGCCTGGCCGGATCCGTGGGCGGCGGGCAGAACGGCGGTGACGGCCTGCTGGGCCAAGTTCTTGACCGCCTTGTGAGTGCGGTCCAGGGAGCGGGTGTAGATGAAGTTACCGACAACGGTGATGACGGCCGCCAGGGCCGCACCCAGGATGGTGCCGGCCACGCCCAGGTAGGACAGCGCGACAGTCGAGGTGACCGCCGCGAGAGCGCTGGCAAGCACCTGGATGACGGAAATGCCACCTCCCTGTTTCTTGCCGTCGCTCATCCTGTCACCGTAGCGCAACCTGACCCGCCTGGGGGCGGGGCGATCCTCGCCGCTTGAAGCGGGTGCCTTCGTCCTGGCGACTCGCCGCAAAATCTGCTGCCCTGCCGCTGTCGCTAGGCCGTAACGTGGCCGATCATCGGATGTCCGAAAACCCATCAAGGAAGCGCACTTGTGTCCAACTCAATAGGCTTGCATCCAGAAGCTCGTCGCCGCCTCGTCCAAGCCCAAGCTGCCATATCGTTCGACGCGCTTCTCGCGGCACAGGCGGTCGAAGACGCGGTCAGCGGCCAAGCGCCGCCTCCCCGCCGCGCAGTAACAGCGCTTCGCCGGACCCTTGCGCACGTCGACCGTCTGGTTGAGATCGACGAAAAGCGACAGTTTGCCCTGTTGATGGGAACAGAGGACGCACCCCTGGACGATTTCGAGCCTTACCACTTGGTGGCGAGAGCAACGACAACCAGACCCGAGAACGGCAACGACCCCTCGCTGAGCGACTCCGCTGTGCTCACCCAGATCGTGGAGAACCGCAAAGCGATTGAAGTCACCGAGGAAGAATCCATCGCCGTTCTGAACGAGGACCGGGCGCGGCTTCTCTTCAGGGCACTCGACCGGCTTGCCCGAGCGGCTACGGCGGCGGCCTACGCCGAGGATGCAAGTCAGCGCGGCCATTCCGCGGTGGTCTGACCACACCCGCGCGCCTCTCCAATAAGGAGCCGGATATCAACGGGACCCCAGCCCGGCCCAGGCCGCCCCGCCCTTCGGCCAGGCCCCGGTCGGGGAGCTGATCTGCTTGGGTTGGCCGGTGCGGCATCATTGATTGGTGTCAACCAGCCGCCAAGACCCGCCGCCCGCCGCCGTTGTTCGGCGGGGCGCCTATCCCGCGTTGGTTGGGCTGTTCACCTCCTTGCTGGTGATTTCGAACGTCTCGGCGGTCAAGCTGATCGGGTTGGGGACGGTCGAGTTGTTCGGCGCCCGGTTCGACGTGACCGTCGACGGGGGCGTCTTTCTGTTTCCCCTGACCTATATCTTGGGCGACGTGCTGGCCGAGGTGTTCGGGTTCAGGGCCGCCCGCAAAGCGATTCTGCTCGGCTTTGTCTGCGCGGTCCTGGCGGTGGGCTCGTTTTGGCTGGTGCAAGTCTCGCCGCCCGCTTCCGGCTGGACGGGCCAAGCCGCCTATGAGCAGGTCTTGGGGTTTGTGCCCCGCATTGTGGGGGCCTCCCTGGCCGGGTACCTGGTTGGGCAGTTGCTCAACGCCCTGACCCTGACGGCCATGAAGCGCCGATCGCGTGGCAAAGCGCTCTGGGCGCGCCTGCTGGGGTCCACCGCCGTGGGTGAACTGGCCGACACCGTTGTGTTCTGCACCATCGCCTTCTACGGCGTGATCTCCGGCGCGCAGTTCCTGGGCTACGTCGCGTTGGGCTACGTCTACAAGTGCCTGGTCGAAGTTGTCCTGTTGCCCGTCACCTACCGGGTGGTGGCCTGGGTCAGGCGCCGCGAGGCCGCCGCTGCTTGAGGCTTCTCGAACCGACCAGCGGCCTGCGGCCGCGCCCGGCGGGAAAGGTTCAAGCTCCCGGCTGTTTGAGCCTTCTCGGAGCCGGCCCGCCGCACGGGGCGGCCACCGCTACTTGAGCACTCCCGGATCCGATGGGTCGAGCAACTGCACAATCCGGTTGAGATCCGCCACCGACGCGAATTCGATCACGACCCGTCCCTTGGACTTGCCCAAGTTGACGGTCACCTTGGTGTCGAAACGGTCCGCGAGGCGGTCCTGCAAACCGTCCAGCGCCTGCCGGTGGGCGCCCGCCCGCACCGCCGCCCTCTTCGGCTTCGCCTCGGGCGGGACCTCCCCCAGCGAAACCAGTTCCTCGGTGGTGCGAACCGACAGGCCTTCGGCCACCACCTTCTGCGCCATGCGCTCCATCGCCGCCGCGTCGTCCAGCGACAGCAGCGCCCTGGCGTGCCCGGCCGAGAGCACGCCCGCCGCCAGCCGACGCTGCACCAGCGGAGGGAGCTTCAGCAGCCGCAGGGTGTTGGAGATTTGGGGCCTCGAGCGGGCGATCTTCGCCGCCAACTGATCCTGCGTGCAGGAGAAATCGTCCAGGAGCTGCCGGTAGGCGGCGGCCTCTTCCAAGGGGTTGAGCTGCGCCCGGTGCAGGTTCTCCAACAGCGCGTCCCGCAGCAGGTCGGAGTCTTCGGTCGCCCGGACAATGGCCGGCACCTCGTCCAGGCCGGCCAGCTGGCAGGCCCGCCAGCGCCGCTCCCCCATCACCAGTTCGTACCGCGGCGCTTCGGACTGGCCGTCCTTCTGCGCGTCGCGCCCGGCGTTCGCCGCCGTTGCGGCTCCGGGTCGGAGCCCGGTTCCGGCGCCGTCCGCCGCACGCCCCGAAACCGAAAGAGGCCGCACCACCACCGGTTGCAGCAGCCCGACCTCCTTGATCGAATCGGCCAACTCCTGGAGCGCGTCTTCGTCGAAAACCTGCCGGGGCTGGCGCGGATTCGGCTGGATTGCGGTGAGCGGGATCATGGCGAACTCGGCGCCCGGCACCGCCACAAGTTCCGCGCCGTCCCCACCCGAACCCCCACCGGCGGCGGCCGTGGCGGCGCCCTTGGTCCCTCCGCGAGCGGACCGCGCCCGTCCTCCCGCGCCGGTCCCATCCGATTGGGCGTTCCCGCCGCCGCCAGCGGCCCGCGCGGCCGGGTTCGCCTGAACCGGCCGGTCGGCATCCTCCGCTTGCGGCGACGTGAACAGCAAGTCGACCGGACGCCTTCTGGCCGGCGCCCGCGAGCCCTGCCCCGTCTCCGAGCCCTCCGCGGCGCCGCCGCGGACCCCCGACCCGGACGGTATGAGGGCGCCGAGCCCTTTCCCCAAGCCGGTTCTGCGTTCAGCCATTGTTCCCTCCCACGCGTTCTGCCAATTCCAACGCCGCTTCCATGTACGCGAGCGCGCCGGTCGAATTCGGGTCGTAGCCAATCACGGTCTGGCCAAAGCCGGGGGCTTCGGCGATCCGGACCGAGCGCGGAATGGTGGTCCGCATCACCTGGTCCGGAAAATGCTCCTTGACCTCCCTAACCACGTCATGCGCGAGGTTGGTCCGCGCGTCGTACATGGTCAACAGAATCGCGGAAACGGCCAGCTCCGAATTGAGCGAGTCCCTGACCAGGCCAATGGTCCGCAGGAGTTGAGACAACCCCTCCAGAGCGTAATACTCGCACTGGATGGGGATCAGCACTTCCTTCGCCCCCACCAGCGCGTTCAGAGTCAGCAGCCCCAGCGACGGAGGGCAGTCGATGACGACATAGTCCAGTTGCTCCTCGCCGACTCGTCGCAAGTGCCGGCGGAGGTCGCCTATCGCCTCGTGCAGGCGGTACTCCCGCTTGGGCTCGCCGACCAACTCCACCTCCGCGCCGGACAACTCGATTGTCGCCGGGGCGCACCAAAGGTTCGGGTCCGCGTCGGTCGGCGCCACCACGTCCAACAACGCCTGTCCCCGGAGGATCACGTCGTAGATCGACGGGGTTTCGCTGTGATGCTCCACCCCCAGCGCGGTCGAGGCGTTGCCCTGCGGGTCGGTGTCTATCACCAGGACCCGTTGGCCGCCGGCCGCCAACGCCGCAGCGAGGTTGACGGTGGTGGAGGTCTTCCCCACCCCGCCCTTTTGGTTCGCCACCGCGATCACGCGCGTCAACGGCGGTCGCGGAAACCGCCGACCCCGCAGCCGCAACCGCCGCGCGGTGTCAATCGCGGCCTGATCCCCCAAAGGCGTATCGCTGGAAGCCGGTCCCGATGTTTCACGTGAAACATCGCTCACGGCGGGTTCTGGAAAAGACACCCCACAAGTATGCCGGGTACCTCCGACACTGTTTTCCAGCCCCCAACACCCGTCCCGTCCCCCGCGTCCGGGCCGCCCCGGTGCCGGTCCGCCGCCACAATCCCTCCGCGCCCTCGACTGGGTGGCGGCGACTCCGTTCGGCGGACAGTCGCGGACCGGCGCGCGACAGGCCGGCGGTTTTGCCCCGCCGCCGATGCCGTCCGCCCGCCTTCCCCCGGCACGGGCTGGCCGGCGAATTCTTTGGCGCCGCGGCACGCCTCGACGTCCCGGCGCGTGGCGCCAGCCGAGGCCCTGCCGCGCGGCGCCGAGATCGACCACCCGGCGGCACGCATGGCCGTGCCCGCGCGGGCGGCCCCGCGCCTCGTCTCGGTGCGCTGGGGGCGCGCGCGGCGGCATGTTCCCTCCGCGCTTCTTGATGGGGAACAATGAGCGGATGAGCGCCAGCTGGACCCACAATTCGGCCTATCACCTGTGGATCGCGAAGGCCGCGCGGGCCGGGGCCGGCGACGCCCTGGACGTTGGCTGCGGCGACGGCTCTCTGCTGGCCCTTCTTTCCCCCTCTGCCGTTCCGTCACCGGGGTCGACAAGGACCACGCGGCCATTGAGGCCTGCCAGCGGGTCTTCGGGACGCGCGAAACGTCCGCCTGGTCCTGGGCGAGTTCTTGGCTCTCGACTTCAAGCCGGAGTCGTTCGACCTGGTCTGCTTGGTGGCATCGCTGCATCACATGGACTTGGAGCCGGCCCTGGCGAAGGCCGTGGGCCTCTTGCGTCCCGGCGGCCGATTGCGAATTGTCGGATTGTCCCGAAACGCAAGCCTTTGGGACTGGATCCTCTCCGGCTTGCGGGTTCCGCCGGTGCGCGTCGCCGGCTGGCTGAGACACGAGTCGCGCCAGCCGGAAATGGTGGTGAGGGAACCCGCGCTTAGCCACGCGGAACTCCGCCGCGAGACCAAGCCGGTCCTCCCGGGCCGCCCACCGCCGCGGCGCGGAAAACGATCTGCCCTCAGACCAACTTCACCAGCGGGCTGTACCGACCCAAGAGCGCGTCGGTCGTGAGGAATGTCATTCTTTCCACAATGGCTTGGGCAACCATGATTCGATCAAACGGATCCTTATGGAGATCCTTGAGGTTTGACAACTGCCGCACATGCGGGACCTTGATGTCCAGCGCCTTGTAGCCGGCGCTCGACAAGCCGACTTCCAGCTCCCAGGGGCTCACCGGCAACGCGAGCTTTCCTGAGTCGACCTTGATTGTGATTTCCCACAACGCCGCTGCGCTGTAGTACGGCTGGTTGTCTGGGTCGGCCACCAGTCGCGCCGCTTCGGTGGGCGTGGACCCTTGCGCCGATCGAATGAGAACGTTCGAATCCAGCAGCAGCCTCATTGCCGCCCGCCCTCGAACAGCTCCTCGATTTCGCCCGCCATCATGGTGTCGAAGTCTTCCGGCAACTCGTAGTCCTCGAATCGGTCCTTCAAAAAACCGATTCTTGGCGGCGGCGCGACGGGAGTCGGCAAAGCGGACACCATGACCAAAGGCCGGCCATGCTTCGTTATCACAAATGGGCTGCCGCCTGCGGCCTGATCCACCAGCTTCGACAGATTGGCTTTGGCCTCGACAAGGCTGACGGTTTCCACGCGCGTTTCCTTTCCACGCCCCGCCGTTCCTGCCTGGGCGGTTCTGGTCTGTTCTGGTCTGGTCCGTTATCGATCCATGCTACAACGCCATCCGACTTGCGGCGAGACCACGGCCACACCGGCGCTAAGCGCGATCCATACCCGGATCCGCTCTCCATCCCCCGCTCACACCTCGCCGGCCGCTGGCGCGCCGGATCCGCAGGTGTTTCACGTGAAACGTCGCCCCTGGAGCCGACGGCTCGAGCCAAAGCCCCGGCCGCCCGGCGCCAAGCCCGGCTTTGGCTCCCGATCCGCTGCGCCCGCCCGCCTATTCCTCGGCCAGGTAGAGCTGATACGCCACGTCGTTGCCCAGCAGCAGGTCCAACACGTCGGCGTCGGGCGCGCCGAACCCATCCTCGCCGGGCATGAACATCCATATGATCCTTGTGAAGCCCGCTTGGGCGGCCACAGTTGGATGTGCAGCCAATTGGCGCTGAACAAAACCGTCGCACAGGGCTTGGGCGGCGGAGATTCCGTCCCCCGCCTCCACGAATCCCGCCTTGACTTGAAAGGCCTGGACGCCGTCGCCTTGGTCCCCGACCAAGTAGACGCGCCGGTCAAGCGGGGTGATGCCGAGCGTTGACGGTCCGGGCAAGTTGATCGCGACCTCGGCGGGATCGTCCCCGCCGGGGGCCACCGAGATCAAGCAGGGCGGATTCGGACCGGTCGGCTCGCCCTCGATTCGCGGCAGTGGCGAAGCCTTCCGGCGCAAGGCCGGATCGGTCCTCCGGCGGAACAAACTCATGGCTGAAATACCTCGTCTCGGTGCTTGGTTCGCGCCCATGCTAACCGAAAGGCCCCCGCCCGGGCTCGCAGCCTCCCCTCGCGCGCCTTCCGCTTTCGTCAGGCTCGTCCAGCGCCGAGCCGGAGGTCCGGATCATTCACCGTCCACCGCAGGCCCGCCAGGCCCGGACCACATAGGTCGGCTCCACGCCGGGCACGGGCGCGAGTGACACGACCTCGGCCCCGCTCAGCCCGCGTCGGGCCAACGCCGAACCGCACTCGGCCAACTCGTCGGCCGCGCTGGATCCTTTCAGCGCCAGGAACACCCCGCCGGGTACCAGGAGGTCGGAGGTCCAGGAGGCCAGCTTGTCGAGCCGCGCGACCGCCCTGGAGACCACCGCCGCGGCCCTCCCGCGCGGCGCGAGCTCCTCGACCCGCGAGCGGATCACGGACACGTTCCCCAATCCCAGCGCTGCGACCGCCTCTTCCAGCCAGTCGGTCCGCCGTTTCATCGAGTCCACCAGTTCGAAGCTCAAGTCGGGACGCATCAGCGCCAGGACCAGCCCCGGCAGGCCGGCGCCGGATCCCGCGTCCACCACCGTCCCCGCATCCGGCAGCAGCGCCGCCAGCACTCCGCTGTTGACCAGATGCCGCTCCCACAACCGGTCCAGTTCACGGGGGCCTATCAGACCCCTTTCCACCCCGCCCGCGGCGAGCAGCAGGGCCAGGCGCTCAACGCCCGGCAGCGCCGCTCCGAAGAACTCCCTCACCCGGCCGCAGGCCCCGGCGGGCCGTTCAATCGGCGGGCCGGATGACCACGTACCGCTCGGGCTCGACACCCGAGGATTCGCTGATCAGGCCGGCCTCCGCCACCGCGTCGTGGACCACTTTCCGCTCAAACGCGTTCATCGGCTCCATGGCCAGGTTGACGTTCTTGGCTTTGACCTCCGCGATCGCCTCGCGGGCCACGGCCTGCAGCTCCTCGCGCCGCGCCGCCCGGTATCCCGCCACGTCCAGCATCAGCCGGGATCGCTCGCCGGTCTTGGCCTGCACCGCGATCCGCGTCAGCTCCTGCAGGGCGTCCAAGACCTCCCCGTCCGGCCCGACCAGCCTTTCCAGGTCCCGGTCCAGAGGGTCCTCGGAGACGATCGCCACAACCGCCCGGCCGTGGTCCACGTCAATGTCGATGTCGCCTCCGATGTCCGCGATGTCCAGCAATTCCTCCAAGTAGTCGGCCGCGATTTCGCCGTCTTCCTCGAGTTTCGCCACCCCGCGCGACACGGTTTGGTCCTGATCGCCGTCACTCACTGCGCTCTCCTCACTTCCGCTTCTTGCGGGTTTGCTTCTTCGGCTGGGAACGTTGGCCGCCCGCCGCCTTCGCCTGGTCGCCCGATGCCGTCTTGCCCGTCCCAGCCGCGCCCCCCGAACCGGCGGACCGGTCAGAGCCGCCGGCCCCGCCTTTGCCCTTCTTCGCCCCGGCGGGTCCGCCGCCTGAGCCCCCCGAACCGTCCGAACCGCCGGAGGCGGCCTTCGGCTCCGCGTCGCTTGGTTCGATCTCCCGGCGCGGGTCGTCCGCCCGGGGCGAGGGGTTGGCGGCCTGCAAAGGCCCAGACCGGCGTTGCGACCGGCTGGTCCGCTTCGGCTGCGCGCGCTGGGCCTGGGGCGGCGCTGGGGAGTCCGAAACGGCATCGTCGGATTCGCCTTCAGCGGGCAACCCCTTGCGCAACCGTTTCTTGGCTTTTCTGGCCTTCATCCGGGCTTCGGCCTCGGAGCCTGGCGCGGGCATGTTGCGGATGACGAAGAACTGCTGCCCCATGGACCAAACGTTCGTGGTGAACCAGTAGATCAGGACGCCAATCGGGAAGTTGACGCCGGAGACCGCGAAGATGCCGGGCATCATGTACATCATGATTTTCTGAGTCCGGAACATGGGGTTGTCCATGGCGGACTGCGGCATGTTCTTCATGGTGAGCTGCCGCTGCGTGGTGAAAGTGGTGACGGACATCAAGATGATCAGGATGACCGTGACTATCCGCACCGCGACGGGCGAGGCGCCCGCCCAGGTCTTGTCGTCGAGGAAGGTGGCGGACAGCGGCGCCCCGAACAGGTGGGTGCTCTCGATGTCTTTCGCCACGGCTTGGTCGATCGGTCCGATCGAACTGCCGCCCTCGTAGGTGCCCTTGGCCAGCTTGCCGAGCGAGTACAGGACGCGGAAAAGGGCGAAGAACAGGGGCGACTGCGCCAACACGGGCCAACAGCCGCTCATCGGGTTGGAGCCGTTCTTGCGGTACAGCTCCATGGTCTCTTCCTGCATGCGGCGCCGCGAGACCGGGTCCGTCTTGCCCTTGTAGCGCCGCTGGATCTTCTGCAATTCGGGTTGGAGCAGCTGCATGCCCCGAGACGAGCGGATTTGTTTGACGAACAACGGGATCATGATGACGCGCATGATGATCACCAAGACCACTATCGACAGCACCCAGGCCAGGCCGTTCGCCAGGCCCAGCACCACGCCCAGTTGGTGCGCTCCGTACATGATCCACGCGACCACCCACATGATGGGCCGCAAGATCTTGTCAAACCAGTCCATAGCTACCTCTCCGCTCCCCGCCAGTCGGGCTCCCGCCGCTCCGGCACGTGGTCAACCCCGCCCGGGTTGAACGGCTGGCACCGCAACAGGCGCCCGACCGCCAGACCGCCGCCTTTGATCAGGCCGTGTTCGCGCAGCGCCGTGGCGGCGTATTCGGAGCAACTCGGATAGAAGCGGCAGCGCGGCGCGAACAGCGGCGAAATCCACCGCTGGTAGGCCCGGATCAGCGCCGCGGGCCCGGCCGCCGCCAGGCTTGTCATTTGGCCGCTTCCCTCACGCATCTTCCGACCGCTCGCTCCAATTCCCTATAGTCCGCCGATGCCGCCGGCCCCAGCGCCCGCACCACCACCCGTTTGGGCTCTTCCAAGTTGGGCAGTTCCGCCGCCATGATCGCCCTCAGCCGCCTGGCCACCCGGTGCCTGACCACGGAGTTGCCAACCGCTTTGGACACCACCACGCCCCCCTGCCAGACGGCCGTTCCCGTTTGGTCCGCCCCCCGGTTGACCGCCGCCGCGTAGACGACGGCCAGCCGACTGCCGCAACGCCGTCCGTTCCGGATGACGTCTTGAAAGTCGGCTCGCCGCCTGAGGCGATGCGGCTGGGCCAGCACGGCTGGGCGCCTAAGCGGTCAGCTTGGCCCGCCCCCGGCGCCGTCTGGCCGCCACGATGGCACGGCCGGCGCGAGTGCGCATGCGCAGGCGAAAACCGTGCTTCCGGGCACGCCGCCGGTTGTTCGGCTGGTAAGTCCTCTTAGTCACGTGACTACTCCTGAAACGTCCTGGGTGATGCCACCCTTCCCGCGCCGAGGGTGATATCCGGTACCGCGATTGGTCCGTCCCTGCGCAGCCGGGGCCCACACTTGTGGGCAGGAGTCATCGCATAGCCGCAACAAAATCTAGGCGTGCGGGGGCTCCTGGGTCAAACCGGGCGCCCGCCGTCCCGCCGAGCCGCCGCCGGCCGGCGTGTTCGCCTGGGCACCAGGCCACTTGCCCCAAGGCCGCCAACCGCCGTTAGGCTGAGACCTCTAACTTGCGGCGAAAGGGGTCGGCGTTGAGCAATCCACCGGGCATTGACCAGCTTTGGAGCACGGCGGTCGACTCCTTGGTCAGCTCCGGCCAGGTGATGGGCCAGGGCTACGGCTTCATCCAGTTGGTCAAGCCGCTCGGCTTTGTCGGCGACACCGCGTTGTTGGCGGTGGTGAACGACTACGCCAAGGAGTTCTTGGAGTCGCAGTTGCGGGACGCTCTGACGGGGGCGCTTGGAACCGCCGCCGGCCGGCCGGTCAACTTCGCCATCACCGTCGACCCGTCGTTGAGCGAAGTCTTGCCGGCCGAACCGGTCTCACCAGATCCGGAGCCGGTCCCCCCGAGGGCGCCCGTCCAGCCGCCGCCCGCGGCCGGGCACCAATCGCATCTTCAGCCCCGCTACACCTTCGAATCCTTCGTGGTCGGATCCTCGAACCGGTTCGCTGCCGCGGCCGCCCGCGCCGTGGCCGAATCGCCCGCGAAGACCTACAACCCCCTCTTCATCTACGGGGGCTCCGGCCTGGGCAAGACCCACTTGATTCACGCCATCGGCAATTACGCCCTGACGCTGGACCCCAGCCTCAAAATCCTCTACACAACTTCTGAGGAGTTCGCCAACGACTTCATCAACTGCGTGCAGGTCGGCCAAATGGAGGCGTTCAAATACCGCTACCGCAGCAACGACATCCTCCTGATTGACGACATCCAGTTCCTGACCGGCAAGGGCCAGACCATGGAGGAGTTCTTCCACACCTTTAACACGCTTTACAGTTCCGGCAGCCACATCGTCATCACCTCGGACACCCCGCCCAAACAGCTCAACGGCTTCCAGGACCGGCTCTTGACCCGCTTCGAAGGCGGCCTGCAGACGGACGTTTTACCCCCGGAATTGGAGACCAGGATCGCCATTCTGCGTCAGAAGGCGGCCAGCGAGGGCCTGAGCGCCCCGGATGACGTGCTCGAATACATCGCCTCGCGGGTCTCTTCCAACATCCGGGAACTAGAGGGCGCGTTGATCCGCGTGACGGCTTTCGCCAACCTCAGCTCCCAGGCGGTCGACATGTCGCTGGCTGAGATCGTCCTGCGCGACCTCATCACCGACCATGAAACCGAGATCACGCCGACCTTGATCATCGGCCAAACCGCGCAGTACTTCTCTTTGACGCTTGACGACATTTGCGGCCCCTCACGCAGCCGGAATCTGGTCGAGGCCCGCCAGATCGCCATGTACCTGTGCCGCGAATTGACGGACTTGTCGCTGCCGAGCATCGGCCGCGAGTTCGGCGGCCGCGACCACACCACGGTCCTTCACGCCTGCAACAAGGTCAAGTCGACCTTGTCGGAAAAGCCCGCCCTCTACACCAAGATTTCCGAGTTGACCTACCGGATCAAACGCCAAGCCGCGGCCTAGGAAACCGGTGAATAAACCCGCCTCCCAAGCAGCCGGCCGGGCTTGACGCCGCGTTTCCGCTGGTCAGGTTTCCTCTGCCCGTCGCCGCCACGGGCCGAGCGCGGTTATTCGCCAAGCTCCTCGCCCGCTCCGCGTCTAAAGAGCGGGCCGGGCTTCGCCTGTTTGCGTTCCCCGCCCCGATCGGCTCATAAGTGAACGCCGCGTTAACGGTTGGAGAACGTTCGGGGCCATTCTTCCGAAAAAGAATTCCCCAGTTGTGGGAAAACCTGTGGACAGCGGTGGACGACGGGCCGGTTCCGGGGCACAGTCGCCCCCGGAACTGTGGACATCCGCACCCTCGGCCCAGGCGGCCCACAGGCCGGTCATCTTGCCCACCGCCTGTCCACGGCCCTGTCCACAGCCCGAAGCCAGCCCCCACCTGCGCGGCGGCGGGCCGCCCACACATTCCACAGCCCCTACTACTACGATTGCTTAACTCGACTGGAATTGCTGTGGATAGCGCACATCGCTTGGCCGGCGGCCGCCGCCTATTGGCACAGGCGAAAGCGGAAGGGCCAAGACCAGTTTGACGCGGCGTAGGGTTGGATTGAACAAAGAGGATTTGGAGGAAACGCCATGAGGTTCATGGTCGACAGAGATGTGTTGGCGGACGCGGTCGGTTGGGCCGCGAGGGCACTCCCGGCGCGCCCGCCCAGCCCCATCCTGAGCGGCGTGCGGGTCAAGGCCGCCGCGGAGGAAGGCGGCAAGGTGACGTTGGCGAGCTTCGACTACGAGGTCTCGGCCAAAGTCGAGATCGCCGCAGACGTCGAAGACGGCGGCGAGATCCTCGTCTCGGGGCGCCTCCTGGCGGAAATCGCCAAGCTGTTGCCGGCCAAGCCCGTGACCCTCCAACTGGACGGGCCGAAGGCAGTGGTGACCTGCGGTTCTTCGACTTTCACTTTGTTGACCATGACGCTTGACGACTACCCGGCCCTGCCGGTCCTGCCTTCCGCCGTGGGGGCCATCGAGGCGGGCCAGTTCGCCTCGGCCGTCGGCCAGGTCGCGGTGGCCGCCACGCGGGATGAGACACTGCCGCTTCTGACCGGCGTCCGGATCGAGATCGAGGGAGAGAATCTGACCTTCCTGGCCACCGACCGGTACCGCCTGGCCATCAAGGAGCTGACTTGGAAGCCGACCGCCCCCGACGTCTCGAGGGTCGCCCTGGTCAGGGCCCGCACGCTCAGCGACGTCGCGAAGTCTTTTGGGCACACCGAGGAGATCGAGGTGTCATTGACCGCTCCCGGAATCGCGGACATCATCGGTTTCGCGGCCGCCGGCCGCGAAACCACCTCGCTGCTGATCGACGGCGAATACCCGCAGGTTCGAAAGCTCCTGCCGGATTCGTTCGACATCTCGGCGGTTTTGTCGGTCCCGGCCTTGATCGAGGCGGTCAGGCGGGTCTCCTTGGTGGCGGACCGGAACACGCCGGTGCAGATCGCGTTCGAGGAGGGCCAGGCGGTCTTGAACGCCGGCGCGGGCGACGACGCGCAGGCCTCCGAGGTTCTCGAGGCCCAGGTCACCAACCCGATCAATGTTGCCTTCAACCCGCACTACCTCCTTGAGGGCCTGTCGGTGATTGGCGCCCCGGAGGTCAAGCTGCTGATGAACTCCCCGACCAAGCCGGTCCTGTTCCAGGGCCAATCCGACGGCCAAGTCCTCCCGGACTACAAATATCTTCTGGTCCCGATCCGCTTCACGGTCTAGGACGGCGGCCAAAGGGCCGCGATCCAATGGTTGACGAGAGTCAAGCCGACACGGGGTCGCCGTGTCCGCGTCCGGGTCGCGGAAACCGGACGTGGGACGCTGGCGGTGGCTGGTTCTAAACTCGCGCGAGCCACCACTCCAACGGCGCGGAGCCGAGGCCCGGCGGCGGGTCGGAAGCCAGACACTGCAACGAGGCCGCGAGGCGCTGCAATCCGCCGCGCGTGCGCGGGAAGGCCCGGGAGCGGCAGTAGACAATTCCCAGGTGTCCCGGCACGCGCTTGACGGCCGCCGGAAATGTGGTGACATCCTCGGTTACCACGACCCGGCCGTCGGCGACGGCCGCCATGAGGACTTCGGAGTCTGGGGCCCCCATCAGCAGGGGCCTGTCGGCCGTGATCGCAACGGCGTCGATTCCCGTCTCCCGCAGCAGTCGGGCCAATGCGGGCGGATAGTGTTCGTCCAGCAGAAGCCGGATAGCGCTCACCGGACGTGGTCCAATTCCCGCCTGCGCTCCCAAGCCGAAAAGGCCGCCTCCTGCTCGGCCTGAATCCGCGCGACTAGAGCGTCAATCTCCTCCCGGTTGTCCGCCCAGTAGGCCAGCGCCGCCTCGACTTGGTCGGGGCGCAGCCCGGTGGCCTCGGCGACCAGCGAGACGGACCGGTCCGGAGCCCGGTGCTGCAACCAGGCTTCCGCCACAGACCAAATCTCCGGCCCGTCAACGAGCGCCGCGCGCCGTTCGCCCGGCACGGGCTCCACGAAGCGGACGCGCGGATGACCTTGGAGCCGCAGCCATTCGGCGACGGCCACGCTGATCACTCCGGACCGGGTGGCGCCGGTCCGCCGGGTGTGCGCCTCCAGCGCCTCGTCGACTGCTGCCGGAAAACGCACATGCCTCGGAGATACCATGTAACACAGCGTATCGCAGGTACGTCGACGAGCCGAGTCAAGTGGTAGGAAATGGTCGGCGAGAGAATGCTTCGAGGGTCTCAACGGTTCGGTCGGCCGGACGGCCCGCGCGGCGGTGGCTCCGGCGGTTAGTACGCTGGGGCAGTGCATCTGAGCGACCTCGCCTTGACTGACTTCCGGTCGTATCAGGATGCCGTTTTGCACCTTGAGACGGGGGTCACGACCTTCGTTGGCGGGAACGGGCAGGGCAAGACCAATTTGGTGGAGGCCGTCGCCTACCTGGCCACTTTGTCGTCGCACCGGACCGCCACCGACCAGGCGTTGGTCAGGCAAGGCGCCGAGAAAGCCGTCATCCGGGCGCGGCTGGCGCGCGGCGATCGGGCCGCGCAGGTCAGCCTGGAGATCGTCCCCGGGAAGGCGAACCGGGCGTTGATCGGCCGCGCCAAGGTCAGGCCCGTCGAACTGCTGGGAGTGACCAGGGCGGTCGGCTTCGTGCCGGAAGACCTAGCCTTGGTCAAAGGGCCGCCGGACCTCAGACGCCGCTTCCTCGACGAGTTGACGCTGCAACTCAGGCCCTCCATGGCCGGTGGCTTCGCCGACTACCAGCAAGTCGTCCGGCAGCGGTCCGCCCTGTTGAAGTCCCTGGCCGGGCTGGGCGGCGAAAAGCGGCGCGAAGGGATTGGCGGATTGGAAATCTGGGACGGCCCCGCGGCGGCGCTCGGCGCGGCGATCACCGTCCAGCGGCTCGCGCTGGCCGAAAAGCTGCAGCCCCGGGTCGACCAGCTTTACGGGCAGTTGGCCGGCGGGGGAGGCGCCCGTTTGGCGTACCGGCCAACGGTTGAGGCCGCGGCCGGCGATGCCGTGGCGGACGTCGAGCGCAAACTCCTGGACGCGATGGCGGCGGCCAGGGACCGGGAGATCGACCGCGGGGCGTGCCTCTACGGACCGCACCGCGAGGAGTTGGAGTTGACGCTGGGCGAACTGCCGGCGCGCGGATACGCGTCGCACGGCGAATCGTGGTCGCTCGCGTTGGCGCTGCGACTGGGGTCGTTTCAAGTGATCCGGGCGGAGGTGGAAGACGACCCGATCCTGATCTTGGACGACGTGTTCGCGGAATTGGACACGGACAGGCGCCAGGCCCTGACCGGCCTGGTGGCCGGCGTGGAACAGGTCCTGGTGACGGCGGCGGTCCGGAGCGACGTGCCGGACGGACTGACCGACCGCTGGCAGACCGTGGCCGGCGGCCGGGTGTCGGATGATGGCTGAGCGGGCAGGCCGGCGGGGAGCCGGCGGCGAACCGCGAACCGCCGGATCGCTGGGGCCTGGCGAAGGCGGGCTCGCCGGACCACGCGGGGCCGGGCAAGGCGGGGTCGGCGGTTCGGGCTCGGCGGCGGGCGAGGTCCCAGCCGACGGCCGTCCGTCCGGCCCGTCCGGCGAAGGCCGGGACGGAGGGGAGATAGCGGCCGAGCCGGGATCGGCCGCGCAGAAGGCGGTGCTGGCCAGGATCATGCGCGGATCCACCAGGTTCAAGGGCCGCCGGGCCGAGGCGGCCCAGTGGTCGAACAGCCGCGACCCGAAGACGGCCGGAGAACTGGTTGATGAGCTCATAGCGGTCGAGGGTTGGCAGACCGACGCGTCGGCGGGCCTGCTGTTGGCCGACTGGCCCCGGATTGTGGGACCGCAGGTGGCCGCGCACTGCCAGGTGGTCGGCTTGGAAGAGGGCAAACTGACCGTCAAGGCCGACTCGTCGCCGTGGGCCACCGAGATCAGGCTGCTGATCCCGCAATTGCGCGCGGCCATCGACAAACATGTGGGTCCAGGCCTGGTCACCCAAGTCGAGGTGCTCGGCCCGGAGGCCCGCCGGGCCGGTCGCCGCCGAACCTGAAAATGGGGACGGTACCGGTTTCCGGCTTGCCGGAAACCGGTACCGTCCCCATTTTCCTGGGGTTCGCGGGCGGCTGAGGGCCTCACCGGTCCGGAACCGGGCAAATCGGCTCCTGAGGCGCTAGAATAGCTGTCGGCTATCCCTGTACACCCGCCGGGTCTAGGTGCCCGGAAGATAGCCTCTGGCCCGCGACAGGCCAAACCGACTCCTCAACAGAAAGCTGACGCCGTGCCCAGTCTGCCCGACAAGGCCAACGCCACACCTCCAGAGCAACCCCATTACGACGCTGACGACATCACGGTCCTAGAAGGCCTTGACGCGGTCCGGAAGCGCCCGGGCATGTACATCGGCTCGACCGGCGAGCGCGGCCTGCACCACCTTGTCTATGAAGTTGTGGACAACTCTGTGGACGAGGCCCTGGCGGGCTTCGCCACCCGCATCCTGGTGACCATCCTGCCGGACGGCGCCCTGAGGGTGGAGGACAACGGCCGGGGCATCCCCGTGGCCATGCACACCACCGAGCAGAAGAACGCCCTCGAGCTGGTCATGACCGTGCTGCACGCCGGCGGCAAGTTCGGCGGCGGCGGCTACACCGTCTCCGGCGGCCTGCACGGCGTTGGCGTCTCGGTGGTCAACGCCCTGTCGACGCGGCTGGACGCGGAGGTCTACCGCGACGGCTTCGTCTGGAAGATGTCGTTCGACCACGGCTCGCCGATCGGGGAGATCGAACGCGGGGCGCCCACCGGGCGCACCGGCACCGTGATCACGTTCTGGCCGAACCCGGACATCTTCGAGACCGTCGACTTCGACTTCGAGACCCTGCGGCTCCGGTTCATGCAGATGGCGTTCCTGAACAAAGGCCTGACCATCTCGCTGACCGACCAGCGTCCCGGCCACGACACGGGCGAGGAGGGCCCCGAAGAGGCGGGCACCGTCCGGGCCGTCACCTACCGATTCGACAAGGGCCTGATCGACTACGTGGAGCACTTCAACGCCGCCCGCAAGAGCGAGCCGGTCAACCCGGAGGTCATCTACTTCGAGTCGGAGGCGCCCGACTCCTCGATCTCGGTGGAGATCGCGATGCAGTGGACCACCGCCTATTCGGAGGCCGTCCACACGTTCGCCAACACGATCAACACCACGGACGGCGGCACCCACGAGGAAGGCTTCCGGGCCGCGTTGACGTCGCTGATCAACCGCTACGCGCGCGACAAGAACCTTCTCAAGGACAAAGACGACAACCTGACCGGCGAAGACGTCCGCGAGGGTCTGACCGCGGTGATCTCGGTCAAGCTTAAAGAGCCGCAGTTCGAGGGCCAGACCAAAACCAAACTGGGCAACACCGAGGCGAAAACCTTTGTCCAGAAAGTCGTCGGCGAACGCCTGGGGGACTGGCTCGACTCGCACCCGGCGGAGGCCAAGGACATCATCCGCAAAGCCATGCAGGCGGGCGCGGCGCGCCTGGCGGCCCGGAAGGCCCGCGAGGCGACCAGGCGCAAAGGGCTGCTCGAATCCGGCGGCATGCCCGGCAAGCTGAAAGACTGCTCCTCGCGGGATCCCGCCGTGTCGGAGATCTTCATTGTGGAGGGCGACTCGGCCGGCGGCTCGGCCATCCGGGGCCGCAACCCGGAAACGCAGGCGATCCTCCCCATCCGGGGCAAGATCCTGAACGTGGAGAAGGCGCGCCTGGACCGCGCCCTCTCAAACGCGGAAATCCAAGCGCTGATCACCGCGTTCGGGACCGGCATTGGCGAAGACTTCGACCTGGGCAAGCTCCGGTACCACAAGATCGTGCTAATGGCGGACGCGGACGTGGACGGGAAACACATCCAGACGCTGCTGCTGACCCTCCTCTACCGCTACATGCCCTGGCTGATCAAGAACGGGAACGTGTTCCTGGCCCAGCCGCCGTTGTACCGGCTGAAATGGACCAACGCGGAGCATCAATTCGCCTATTCGGACCGGGAACGCGACCAATTGCTGGCCGCCGGGGCGGAATCCGGCAAGCGCATTCCCAAAGATAACGGCATCCAGCGCTACAAGGGCCTGGGCGAAATGAACTACCAGGAGCTTTGGGAGACCACCATGGACCCGGAGCAGCGGACCCTGCTCCAAATCACCATGGAAGAGGCCGCCGCGGTGGAGGAGACCTTTTCGATCCTGATGGGCGAAGACGTCGAATCCCGCAAAGCCTTCATCCAGCGCAACGCCCACGACGTGCGTTTCCTCGACATCTGAGCACAGCTGAGAACGCCCGAGGACACCTGAGGAAAGCTAGGAAAACTTGTGACTGACAACAACGTGACGGGCCCCCAGACCGGGCCGGACGGCATCGGCGGCCAAGGCGAAGACGGCGGGGCCGGAAACGCCGGCGTGATTGTGGACGCCGGGCGGATCGAGCCGGTGGACCTCCAAACCGAAATGCGGCGGTCCTACCTGGACTACGCGATGAGCGTGATTGTGGGCCGGGCGCTGCCGGACATCCGCGACGGGCTCAAACCGGTGCACCGGCGGGTCATCTACGCGATGTACGACGGCGGGTACAGGCCGGACCGCGGCTATTCGAAATGCACGCGCGTGGTCGGCGAGGTCATGGGCCAATACCACCCGCACGGCGACTCGGCCATTTACGACACGTTGGTGCGCCTGGTCCAGGACTGGTCGCTGCGCTACCCGCTGGTGGACGGGCAGGGCAACTTCGGCTCGCCGGGGGACGACGGCGCCGCCGCGCCAAGGTACACCGAATGTCGCATGGCCCCGCTCGCCATGGAGATGGTGCGGGACATCGAACGCGACACCGTCGACTTTCAGGACAACTACGACGGGCGCACCAAAGAACCCGTCGTGCTGCCGGCCAGATTCCCGAACTTGCTGGTCAACGGGTCGGCCGGGATCGCGGTCGGGATGGCCACGAACGTGCCGCCGCACAACCTCCGCGAGGTCGCGGCCGGCGTGCAATGGCACCTGGACCACCCCGAGGCCTCGCGCGAGGAACTGCTTGAGGCGCTGATCGAGCGCATCCCCGGCCCGGATTTCCCCACCGGCGCGCTGATCCTGGGTGTCAAAGGCATCAAAGACGCCTACCGGACTGGGCGCGGCTCCATCACCATGCGGGCCGTCGTGGAAGTCGAGGAAATCGGCGGGCGCAACGCCCTAGTGGTCACCGAACTGCCGTACCAGGTCAACCCCGACCGGCTGGCGGCGCGGATCGGGGAACTGGTCAAAGACGGGCGCATCCAGGGGATAGCGGACCTGCGCGACGAATCGTCCGGGCGGACCGGGCAGCGGTTGGTCATCCTCTTGAAAAGGGACGCGGTTCCCAAGGTGGTGCTGAACAACCTCTACAAGCAGACGCAACTCCAAGACACCTTCGGTGCCAACATGTTGGCGCTGGTGGACGGCGTGCCAAGGGCGCGGACCCTCGACTCGTTCGTGCGGCACTGGACCACCCACCAACTGCAGGTCGTGGTGCGCCGCACGCGCTTCCTGCTCAGGGAAGCCGAGGCCCGCGCCCACATCCTGCGCGGCTACCTCAAAGCGCTGGACGCCCTTGACGACGTGATCGCGCTGATCAGAGCCTCGGCGTCGGTCGAAATCGCCAGGCAGGGCCTGATCGGGCTGCTGGAGGTGGACGAGGTCCAGGCCAACGCCATCCTGGAAATGCAGCTGAGGCGGCTGGCCGCCCTGGAACGGCAGAAAATCATCGACGAGCACAACGCCATCGAGGTCCGGATCGCGGACTACCAGGACATCCTGGGGAACCCCGACCGGCAGCGGCGGATCGTGGCAGACGAACTCCAGGAGATCGTGGCGCGGTTCGGCGACGAGCGCCGCACCCGCATCCTGCCGTTCGAAGGCGAGGTCACCGACGAGGACCTGATCCCCGAAGAAGACGTGGTGGTCACCATCACGCGCGGCGGCTACGCGAAACGGACCCGCGTGGACCAATACCGCTCGCAGCGCCGGGGCGGCAAGGGCGTCAAAGGCGCCCAGTTGCGGGAGGACGACGTGGTGGAGCACTTCTTCACCACCACCACGCACCATTGGCTGCTGTTCTTCACCAACTTCGGCCGCGTCTACCGGACCAAAGGCTACGAGCTGCCCGAAGGCGGCCGCGACGCCAAAGGCCAGCACGTCGCCAACATGCTGGCGTTCCAACCCGGCGAGCGGATCGCGCAGGTGCTCGCCATCAAGGACTACCACCAGGCCGAATACCTGGTCCTGGCCACCAAACGCGGCCTGGTCAAGAAGACGTTCCTGGCGGACTACGACTCGACCCGCTCCGGCGGGATAATCGCCATCAACCTCCGGGAGGACGCGGACGGCGTCAGCGACGAGGTGGTGTCCGCCCGCCTGGTCGACTCCTCCATGGACCTCCTCCTGGTCTCCCGCAAAGGCATGTCGATCCGGTTCACCGCCTGGGACGAGGCCCTGCGCCCAATGGGGCGCGCGACCTCCGGCGTGACCGGCATGCGGTTCAGGCGCGGCGACGAGCTCCTGGCCATGGACGTGGTGCGAGACGGCGCGGACGTGTTCGTGGTCACCGAGGGCGGGTTCGCCAAGCGCACGCCGGTCGGCGAATACCGGGTGCAGGGCCGGGGCGGCCTGGGCATCAAAGTCGCCAAACTCGCCGAGCAGCGCGGCGACCTGGTGGGCGCGCTGATCACCGACCCGGAGGACGAGGTCATGGTCATCATGGAGGGCGGCAAAGTGGTCCGCTCCCGCGTCGACGAGGTCCCCGCCAAGGGCCGCGACACCATGGGCGTGGTGTTCGCCAAACCAGACAGCGGCGACCGGATCATCGCGGTGGCCCGCAACGTTGAGCGCGCCGTCGCGGTGGAGGGCGTGGACGCCCCGCCTGACGGGTCGGCCGGGGAGCCGGCCGCGGAGCAGCCGGAGGTGGAAGCCGCCGCGCCGCCCGCAAGTGACGCTCCCGGCGCCACAGCCGACCACGCCGACGATGCCGTCCCGCCAGAACCGGACTCGTCCGCCGGTAGCACGGATGGTTGAGTTTTGTCAGGTACCGTTGACTGCGATCCAGCCCGCCTGCTGACAGAGAGTGACGACGAATGAGCAGTGAACACGATTCGGCGCCCGCCTCGAAACCGCCAGACGATTCGGGCCACGCCGAATCGGGCGCCGTGGCCGTGGAACGCAAGCCGGTCCAAGCCAAGAGCACGGCGCGGTCCGGCCATGCCGTGGAGCCGCCGCCGTCAATCCGGCCGAAGTCGAAGCCGAAGCCGATCGTGGGTTCCGCCGCCCCGGTCAAACGGGTGGGGCACGGCGACGGCGAATCGGGCCCCAGCCATCCGAAGACCGGCGCCTCGACCGCTGGATCCAAGCGCTCCTACCGCACCACCCGGTCCGTGCCGGTGGTGGTGGGGGAACAGGTGGCGAAGAAGCCCGCCAACGTCGGGGCGGTCACCGGGCCGCCCCGCGCCAGCGCGCGCGCCGCCGTGTCCGGCTCGGCTGGGACGGGCGTCGGGGCTGGGCCGGGAAGCGCGGCATCGGCGGCAAGCACCACCCAAACCGCTGTGAAAGGCGTCGATCCTGGGACGTTCACGCAGGTGGTCGCGGCCGCGGCCGGGATTGAGGCCGCCGGCACGGCCACAGTCGCGACCGACGCCAAAACCAAAGCGAAAGGGCCGAAGCGGGTCAAGCTGAACCTGTCCTACGTGGCGCCGCTCTCAGTCATGAAAATCTCCTTCCTCGTGTCCGTGGCCATGGGGATCGCCTTCGTGGTCGCGATCTTCATCCTGTGGACCGTGCTCAACGACCGGCACATCTTCACTCAGATCGACGCCATGATCACCGAGGTGGTCGGCAAGAACCGGCCCGACGCGCTGAACATCCTGCAATACGTGGAGCAGGGGCGGATCATGTCCGGGGCGGCCATCATCGCCGTGATCGACGTGATCGTGTTCACCATCATCTCCACCCTGGTGGCGGTGATCTACAACATCATCGCCGCGCTGGTCGGAGGCGTGCGGGTGA
Organism: Bifidobacteriaceae bacterium; assembly: GCA_031281585.1. Lineage (NCBI taxonomy): Bacteria > Bacillati > Actinomycetota > Actinomycetes > Bifidobacteriales > Bifidobacteriaceae > Bifidobacteriaceae bacterium. The sequence goes on from JAITFE010000050.1 coordinate 31,898, forward strand.
CCCTCAAGGAACGCTGAGCGCCATGCGGGACACCCCCCAAGCGGACCTGCGGGCGCGCGTCCGGGCCCGACCGGACCGGCGTGTTTGCCCCGCAGGGCCTCGGTGGGGTAATCTCGCGGGGCGTTGACTGGCAGGTCAAAGCGGCAACACGGGCCTATAGCTCAGGCGGTTAGAGCGCTTCGCTGATAACGAAGAGGTCGGAGGTTCAAGTCCTCCTAGGCCCACCGGCTCTTGGAGCGTGATGGTGCGCTCGCGGATAGCATGTTGCCGTGTCCTGGTCCGTGTTCGACGTGCGTGATGTGGGGATGCGCGACCGCCTGGCGCTGGTCGAGTACCACTCACGGGTCGTCGCGGCCGCCGTTGACCAGTTGCTCGAGAAGACCGGCGTCTACCTGGATCCGTGTGGCGACACGGTTCTCCACCGCGACCACATGAGGGTTCTGGCGGGGTGTCTCGGACCAGGGGATCCCGCCTTTCGGGAGTTGCTTGAGGCGAGCATTGAGGAAGGCAGGACCTGCTGTTCTGCGGCGACTGACTCCTGATTTCTCCGCAGCCCGGAAAACCGCGCCGCGCAAGGCGTTTCGGCAGTCCGGAGCCGTTCTGATAGCGTCTAGGATGATCCGCACGGGAGCTCGCCGGTCGGGCTTCCGGCCCCAAGGGGGCATCCCTTCGCGGGCCGCCACCCGCGGCCCAAGGCAACACAACCGGGAGGAACACCGCTATGAAGAAGTTTCTGATCGTCCTTGGGCTGGCCGCCGTGGCCTTGCTGGTCTACCGCAAAGTCGCGCAAGACCGAGCCGAACTGGACCTTTGGGCGGAAGTGACCGACCCGGTCGACTGACCTTCCCGTCAGAATGAATCTCGCCCCGGCCTAACCGCCGGGGCCTTGTTGGGGCCGTGGCGCAGTTGGTAGCGCATCTGCTTTGCAAGCAGAGGGTCGCCGGTTCGAATCCGGTCGGCTCCACTCCGTTCCTCCGACCGGACTCGAACTCCGGTGCCGCGCCTTCTGGCGTTGCTTCGCAATAGCGGTTCCGGTCAGCTCCACCAGAGTTCGCTTATCCGAACCACTGACCTGTCCAGTTCGTCTGGGGCGTCATCAGCCAGGGGGATGGGACCGCCTGTTTGCCAGTATCTAGGGACCGCCTTTTGCCGTTATCTGGGCGGGTCGTCTCGGAGGGTCGCCGGGCGGAGTCGGCGGGTGCGTTGCCGCAGGCTTCGCATTCGGCGATGAGGCGCTCCACGGTGGTTGGCCGTGGGAAGCTTCTCGTTGTCCCACCGGCGGCGTGAGGGGCGGAGGCCCCGTCGAGATGGCCGGTGCGCTCTCGCGCCAGCGAGAAAGAAGTCCGAGCGCTTCATCATAATTGGTCGTTTTTGCGCCTATTATTGACGGGTGGAGTTGTCTACGGCGGAGGTGTCCGCTCGACTTGGGTTGTCTCGGCGTCAAGTCCAGCGCCTGGCGGCGTCCGGCCAGCTGCCGACGACCAGGCGGGTGGGGAGGGCCAGGCTGGTGGATGCCGGCGCGGCCGCGCGGCTGGGCGGTCAGGCGCGCGGCCGGGGGCGCCCCTGGGCGCCGGGCACGGCGTGGGCTGCCTTGTGGATGGCGTCTGGCCTTGACGCGGAGTGGGCCGACAGGCAGACGCGGTACCGGATTGCCCGAAGATTGGGGGCCGCGACGCCCGAGGGCCTGGCGTGGGCCTGCCGCGGCCGCGCGGAGGTGAGGCGTTTTCGGGGCGCCGAATCGTTCCTCGGCCCGCTGCGTTCGCGGTTGGCTCTGACGGGAGCCTCGGCGTTGGAGCCCGCGCGGGACCTTTTGGCGCCGTCTGCCGGCGTGGTGGACGGCTACTGCGCGGGTCGCGACCTGGGGGCGCTGGTCGACGAGTTCTTCCTGGTGGACGATCCGGCGGGCAACGTCACGTTGCGGGCAACCGGGTTCGAGTTGATCGCGCCCGGTGGTGCGATGCCGCCGGCGGTGGTCGGCGCCGACTTGCTGGAGTCGGCTAATCCGAGGGAAGCGGCCGCCGGTCGTGCCATCCTGGATGAGTTGCTGCGGTGACGAGGCCGCGTGTCGTCGCGCCTCCGGGAGGCTGGCCGCCCCCTTGGCAGCTGCTTATCGAGGTGCTCGGCGGCCCTGGGGCTTCTGGCTGTGCGCTGGTGGGCGGCCTGATGGCCCAGGTCCACGCCATGTTGGCTGGGGTTACCCCGCACCGGACGACTCACGATGTCGACCTCCTGGTCGACGTGCTCGCACGGCGGGCGTCCGTCGCGTCGGTCGTGGCGGACCTCCGGTCAAGGGGGTTCGAGGCGCAAGAACCCGGCTGGCCCGACTCCCCGTTCCACCGGATGCGTCGGGGCGTTGACGTGGTCGACATCTTGGTCGCGGACCATCTGCCGCGGCATCTGGGCCAACAGATCTCGGGCCGCCCGGTCATGGCCATCGAGGGCGGGGCGCAGGCGCTCGACCGGTTGATCGAGGTGGATATCGCCGACGGCGATGAGGTAGCCACGGTGACGGTGCCGGACCTGCTGGGCGCTCTGGTGCTGAAGGCTGCCGCGAGCGCCGCCGACAACCGTGAGACCGGGCGCCACCTCGAAGACGCCGCCCTGCTGGCGGCGCTCGTCACCGACCACGCCGGCGAGCGCGCACGCCTGCGCGGCTCCGATCGGCGCCGGCTCGGCCGCCTGACCGCGAGGCTGCAGGATCCGGCGCATTCCGCATGGTTGGCGCTGGGCGACGACCTGGCTCGCCGAGGCCAGGACACGCTCCGCATCCTGGCCGGATAAGAGGGGCAAGAACCCCGCACTGCGAAGCGGTCAGGCGTGCTCACTCGAACCGTCCCAATCCGTGGACGCCTCGGCGTGGCCGATTCTCATCTTGACCAGCCATTTCGGCAGCCGGGGCATGTTTCGAATAGTGTCCAGCCACCTCCACTCCGTTCCGCCGAGCGCGGTCGGTAGGCTGAAGACCATGCCCGCAGTCGACCTGAGCAGCGTCCGGGTGAGAGGAATCGTGGCGGATGACCGCGCCCGGAGTTCATATTTCGTTTTCGCCGGGCGCCGGCTGTTTCGCGTCAACGCGGGCAGCGCGAAGGCCGAGTTGATCGCCACTACCCCCACCATTCGGAAGATGGCACCAAAGCTTGGCGCCAGCCGTCCAGGGTGCAACGAGCTCGAGATCAAGCTCTACAGCGACGGCAATTGGGTTTGCGTGACGGAGCGGTTTGGGACCCACGCGGCGCTGGTGAAAGTGGACACCGGGGATGCGCGGCCGCTGCGGCGTGAGAATCATGATGCAGATGTGTCCAGCTACTCCATTGGGTTTCTTCGGCAATCGGACACGGGACGCACGCTGCTGATCGCCCAAACCCAGTGGAACCGACTTGACGTGTTTGACGCGGCCACCGGCGAGTGTTTGACAAACCGCGAGGTGAAAATACGCAAGCTAGGCCAGAAAGCCGGGGAAACCTATCCGGAGTACGAATACACAAACTACGTCGACTATTTCCATTCATTATTGTTGGTTTCCCCCGATTCGCGTCACTTTCTCGACAACGGTTGGGTGTGGCACCCGGTGGGCACGGTGCTCGCGTTTTCGACCGAGGCGTTCCTCCACCGCTGGGAGCCAACGGCGGCATGGTGCTCGGGTTCCGGGGACAGCTGGGACCGTCCGGCCGCGTTCCTGGACAATAGGCGGTTCGCGCTGGCCTTGGATGATCTCCGCCCTGACGAGCGACTGAATGAGGAGGACCTCGGCGGCTACAAGTACCGCCAACTTGGTTTGTTCACGCTCCCAGACTTCCCGCCGCCTGACGGAAAGACAACTTGGATTGAGCCCGTCTCCTATGTCGACTGCGATGTCTTCCCGCGCAACTCGCATGGCGAGGTGACCGGCGAACTGCACTACGACTCGGCGCGCAATTGCCTGATCGCCATCACCGAGACCAACGGCGCCTTCGCCCTGTCGCTGGAGGGCGAAGTGCTGGCGCACATGCCCGACGTTTTCATACCCGCCCCGCCGTCACCGGATGGGGCCCTGGGCAACCTGTGCGCCAGAGCCTTGGGCTGGACGTATTCGGCGAAGCATCGCGTCTTCTACCGGTACGCCGACGGGGGCGTGGAGGAGCGGACGCTCCCCGAATAGTCAAGCCGGGCGTGCCTGGGCGACGGGGGGCACGGCATCGGCGCTGATCAAAAGTCCACGTGGGGGCCCTTGTGAGGCTCCACGGGGGTCTGTACGCTCCATGGAGGAAGCGGCGGCCCCAAAGACGGCGGCCTGACTCAATCCCTCATCGGAGAGGCGACCATGAAAAGTGTTGCGCCAACAGCTGGCCCGGCCTGTCCGCCCGAGAAAGAAGAACTGAACGAGGCGCGCTTGGCCGCGCTGATCAACGAGTGCCCGGACGCCAGAAGCGGCCTCATCCAAGTGCTGCACCTGGCCCAAACGAATTACGGCTACCTGCCGCTCAGCGTGCAGAAAATGATCGCGGCGCGGATGAGCCTGCCCTTGTCGCAGGTGGCGGGAGTCGTGACCTTCTACTCGTTCTTCTCCACGGTGCCGCGCGGCGAGCACATCATCCGGGTCTGCCTGGGCACGGCGTGCTACATCCGCGGCGGCAAGCGACTGGTCGACCACTTGGAGGAGACGTTGGGAGTCGCGGTGGGCGGTGTGACCGAGGACCGCAAGTTCTCCTGCGACGTGGCCCGCTGCATCGGGGCCTGCGGTTTGGCTCCGGCCGTGATGATCGACGACGTGGTGCACAAGCAGGTCACGCCCGCCAAGTTGGACGCGATTCGAGCCGAGTACTGACAAGGAGGAGGCGCCGTGAAAACTGCGCTACGGCTTAGCACGGTTGGCGAACTGACGCGCGTCAAAGACCGCTATCGGTCGCGCCTGTCCAAGTACCGGTATCAGGCGCTGGTGTGCGGCGGGACCGGTTGCGTCTCCGCCAACTCCGCCGCGATAGCCGCGGCCCTGAAGGACGCGGTGGCGAAGCACGGGATCGGGGACCAGGTCGCAGTCATCCAAAGAGGATGCATGGGCACCTGCGCGGTCGGCCCGGTGGTCTACGTGCTGCCGGATGGTGCCTACTACTCCGAACTCACGCCCGAGAAAATCGAACAGATCGTTGTCAGCCACTTCCTCAAGGGCCAGCCAGTCGAGGAGTACGCGTTTTACGACAGCGTCCAGGGCAGGCACGCGTTGGATATCGACTCCGTGGCGTTCTTCCGCGACCAGATGCGCGTCGCCCTGCGCAATTGCGGCGTGATCGATGTGGAAAATGTGGACGCCTACATAGCCCGCGACGGCTACACGGCGATCGCCAAAGCGCTGCGACGGGCCCCGGCCGAAGTGGTCGAAGAGATCACGAAGTCCGGCCTGCGGGGCCGGGGTGGCGCCGGCTTCCCGACCGGCGTCAAATGGGAGGCGTGCAGGAAGGTGGCGGGCGACCAGAAATACATCGTCTGCAACGCCGACGAGGGGGATCCGGGCGCTTTCATGGACCGCAGCATTATGGAGGGAGACCCTCACCGTATGCTGGAAGGCATGATCATCGCCGCTCTGGCCTGCGGGGCCAGCCGGGGTTATATCTATGTGCGGGCGGAATACCCTATGGCGGTCAGCCGGCTTAAGACCGCTATTATCCAGGCCGGGGAATGGGGTATTCTGGGGGAAAATATCCTGGGCAGCGGATTTGCTTTCAATTTGCGCATCAATCGCGGCGCCGGAGCTTTTGTCTGCGGTGAAGGCAGCGCTCTCACCGCTTCCATTGAAGGCAAACGAGGCATGCCCAGGGTAAAACCGCCCCGCACGGTAGAGCACGGGCTTTTTAATATGCCTACCGTCCTCAACAATGTGGAGACCTTTGCCAATGTCCCGGAGATTATCCTGCGCGGCGCTGACTGGTACAAAAGCATGGGCCCGGAAAAAAGCCCCGGCACCAAGGCCTTCGCTCTGACCGGCAATATTGTCAACACCGGATTAATCGAAGTGCCTATGGGCACCGCTTTGCAGGAAGTAATCTTCGATATCGGAGGAGGCATCCGTGACGGCGCCGCTTTCAAAGCGGTGCAGATAGGCGGGCCCTCCGGCGGCTGCCTCACCAGAGAACATCTCAATCTCCCTCTTGATTTTGATTCCCTGAAAAAAGCCGGAGCCATGATCGGATCAGGCGGCCTGGTGGTCATGGACGATAAAACCTGCATGGTGGAAGTCGCCCGTTTTTTTATGAATTTTACCCAAAACGAATCCTGCGGCAAATGTGTCCCCTGCCGGGAAGGAACCAAACGCATGCTGGAAATTTTGCAAAATATTGTAGAGGGCAAGGGCCGGGACGGCGATATTGATCTCCTTCTGGAACTGGCCGATACCATTTCCTCCACTGCCTTGTGCGGGCTGGGCAAAACCGCGGCATCCCCGGTAGTCAGCACTATCAGCGGTTTTTTGGATGAATATAAGGCGCATATTTATGACAAAAAATGCCCGGCCGGAAGCTGTCCTCATTTAAAAATTTTCCATATTGATCCCGAGCTGTGCAAGGGCTGCTCCAAATGCGCCCGGCGCTGCCCGGCGGAAGCCATATCCGGCAAAATTAAAGAAACTTTCACTATTGACGCCGCCCGGTGCATAAAATGCGGGGCTTGCGTGGAGGCCTGTTCTTTTCAGGCGATCAAGGAGAAATAAAAATATGAAAGAAAAAACGTACATAACTATAGACGGAATGCCTGTGCCCATCAATGGTGAAAAAAATCTGCTGGATTTAATCCGCAAGATAGGCGTTGAGCTGCCTACCTTCTGTTATTATTCCGAGCTTTCCATTTACGGCGCCTGCCGCATGTGCATGGTGGAAAATAAATGGGGAGAAATGGAAGCCGCCTGCTCCACTCCTCCCCAGGCGGGCATGGAAATCAAAACCAATACCGAGAGTCTGCGCAAATACCGCAAAATAATTCTGGAACTTCTCCTGGCCAATCATTGCCGCGACTGCACCACTTGCCACAATAACGGCAGCTGCAAGCTGCAGGAGCTGGCCATGCGTTTTAACATAGACCGGGTGCGTTTTGCTAACACTTCCCAAGAATCTGACACAGATGATTCCTCTCTCTGCATTACCCGAGACAGGAATAAATGCATTCTCTGCGGCGACTGCGTGCGTATGTGCCACGAGGTGCAAAATGTGGGGGCTATTGATTTTGCCCACCGCGGCTCCAAGATGACTATCAGCACCTCTTTTGAGGTCCCGCTGGCGGAGTCCAACTGTGTGGGCTGCGGGCAATGCGCGGCGGTCTGCCCCACCGGAGCTATTGTGGTTAAAAACGATACTCAGAAATTATGGCAGGCTCTAAGCGACAAAGGGGTCAAGGTCATCGCCCAGATTGCCCCGGCAGTGCGAGTGGCGGTGAGCCGGAGCTTAGGCCTGGGGGAAACGGAAAATTCCATGGGCCGGATTGTGGCGGCCTTGCGGCGCATGGGTTTTGATGAGATATTTGATACCGCCACCGGAGCGGATCTCACGGTTCTGGAAGAAGCCAATGAATTTCAGACCCGGCTGGAGACCAACCCTTCTTTGCCCCTGTTCACTTCCTGCTGCCCGGCCTGGGTCAGTTATTGTGAAAAAAAACACCCCGAGTTGATGCCCGCTGTGTCAAGCTGCCGCTCTCCCATGCAAATGTTTGCCGCGCTTATCAAAGAGCATTACAGCAAATCCAACCGCAAGCTGTTTCATGCGGCCATCATGCCCTGCACTGCCAAAAAATTTGAAGCGGCGCGGCCGGAGCTCGCCGTTGACGGCACGGTGCAGGTGGATTGCGTGCTTACCACTCAGGAACTTATTCATATGATTAAGGAGGCAGGTATCATTTTCAGCGAACTGGAACCGGAGGCGGTTGACATGCCTTTTGGCGCCATAACCGGGGCGGGGATTATCTTTGGCGTAAGCGGCGGGGTTGCGGAGGCGGTGGTACGCCGTATTGCCTCTGATAAAACTCCCGGCGCTCTCAGATCTATTGCTTTCACCGGAGTGCGCGGTATGCAAGGCAGCAAAGAAGCTACGGTGGCGGTAGGTGAAAGGGAAGTAAAGATAGCCGTGGTCAGCGGCCTGGCCAATGCCGAGACCCTAATCAGGCGCATTAAAGACGGCGGTCATTATGATTTTGTGGAGGTTATGGCTTGCCCCGGCGGCTGTGTCAGCGGCGCCGGCCAGCCTTTTGCCAGCTTTGCCGGCAAAGAAGAACGCGGCCGGCAATTATATGCCGCCGACAAGCTCACCAACATTAAACGTTCCGAAGAGAATCCTCTCATGCTGGGTTTATATAACGGCCTGTTAAGAGGCAAAGTTCACAAATTGCTGCATGTCCATTACGGCCATGAGCGTCAAGGAGCATAATTATCATGGTCGATTTGAATATTTGTGTGGGCAGTTCCTGCCATTTAAAAGGTTCCTATAACGTGATCCAGATCTTTCAGCAATTGATTGAAGATGGACGCTTGCATGAAAAGATTAACATGCAAGCCACTTTTTGCATGAAACAATGCCAGGAAGGGGTCTCGGTGCTGATTGGCGGTAAAGAGTTCAGTATCCTGCCGGAAACATCACGGGAATTCTTCCGCACGGTAGTTTTGCCCCAAGTGGATCCGTAAGCAAGCACATGAACAAAGAGGCAAAGCCATGCGGAATCTGATTGCCAAGGATCGCGAAAAATGCGCGGGCTGCAATCGTTGCATCCGCGTATGTCAAGTTCCGGAAGCCAATGTGGGCCGCATGGAAGACGGACAAAATATATATGGACGACAAAAATATATTATCTGCGGCGCTTGTCGGCATGAGGCGCGTAATTTTGCCGGAGGATTACCTGCGGAGCTATTCTGCCCGCCCGGTCATGAAAATTGCCTTAAATATCCGCATTATCTCTTTGAACGCGTCAATTGCGGCCGCCGGAGCCGGAGAATCTAGTGCGCTGTGACACTTAAAAATGTACATCAAGCAGCGCACTAGCCGCCGGGCGATCAAGCCCGGCTTAGCCGCGCTCCGAGCGGCGTAAGCTTATCCGAAAACCACGCTTTTCGGCTTTAGCGATCTTAAGAGCTTAAAACGAAACGAATGTATAGTTTTAAGCGACACATGACACTAGGCTTTGGGCTGTTAAGCAAAGTCAATGGATTCTTCAGTTCTTGTTCGAGACATGACAATGATGAGCAATAACATGACACCCAGTGACAAAACTTTAAAACAGCCGCAGCAAAGATGGCCATAGCTCGTGCCATATCCGGGTTAACTTTAAGAAGGCAGGCTGCGGCTGCCAAGCATTGCCCAAAGCCTGGCCCAAGCCGAAAAGCGCGCTTTTCGGCTTGGGCGGTCTTAAGCTTCTGAATGACCGCCCGGCTGTTATCGCAAAGTGAATATGCTCTAATCGAAGCTGTGTGAAAAAATGATTTTTTTTGCCGGACAATCTGTTATTATTAGTGTCAGCAAGTTGAGACCGTTGCCTGAATTATTCCAATTGTCAAGCAAAGCGCGGCGGCTGTTATTTATTGCTTTCCGCGCCAGCAGAGGTCAGTTTATTGAAATTAATTGCCTCCCGCCGTCCCTGCCGGGGCCGGCTGATTCTTAATTATCCCGTTTGGCTGCTGGTTTGGGGGCTGGGCCTGCTGTTGCAAAGCGCTCCCGCTGCTGCTGCCGTTTCCGCGCCCCATTACGCGGTGCAGGCGGGAGTTTTTGCCGGCCCCATCCAATCCGGCCGTTTGGCGGAAACCCTCTCCCAGTCCGGCTATGC
>JAITFE010000051.1 GCA_031281585.1 Bifidobacteriaceae bacterium
CCCAAATCATCGTAAACCGTCAAGTAATACGGCCCGACGACCTTCTTAGACGGAACAACAGTCAACTCCACATACGGATCATTCGCGTCCACCTCAGAACGATCCGCGGACAACGTCAATTCTTGTGCGTTGTCTGCAGGTGAAGGTGCGGGTTTCGCCACTTAGGGCAGCCTCAGCGCGAAAGTCGATATCAGCGCCGTCCTTGTCAACCCCGCCAGCACCGCCATCGCCTGGTCGCGCATTTTCATTGTGGCCTCCAAATCCGTCAAAGCGCCTGCGCGCCGCAACCGAAAACGTCAATCTGGACTCTAGCCGAAGTCAGCCGCAAGTCAAAAGCACGACATGCGGTATCGGCACTGGCCTGTGGCGCGGAGCCACACCCTTTGGGACTACTTGCGGGCGTCCCCCAAAACCTCCCCTTTCACAATCCATGACGCGTGTTCAGTTCTCGACTGGCTACGGCTGACGAATCCGAGGCTGTTCCCACCCAGGGTGAGCGCAAAGTCGGTGGTTGTCGGCGTGTCGCGCGTGGATGCGGGGCGTGACCTGCCTCCCCCGGTGCACAAGCCTGAAGCGATCACGGCCACGATCGCGCTACAGTTCCTCAACACCGATTTCCCCAAATCCTCTCTTTGCTCGGAAACGCACTCGGAAACGCTCTTCATATGGGTCCACATGCTGGCAAGAACCTCGCCATTGACACTTCGGCCATTGAACACACCGTGAGGGTTTGCGTGTTCGGCACCAGCTTCGCCGGGCTCGAGAATGGCGGCTCGGCTCAAGCCGAGTTGACTGCGGCCCGGACCAGTTTGGTCGCCGCCACCAGGTTGGCCAGGGCGGCCTCGACCTCCTCGGGGCGGCGGGTTTTCAGGCCGCAGTCCGGGTTGACCCAGGCGCGGGCGCCGAACGCCGCGCGCAGAGCCCGCACCTTGCCCGCCAACTCCTCCACCGGGGGAATGCGCGGCGAGTGGATGTCCCACACGCCCGGACCGACCGCCCCTGCCAGTCCCGAACCGGCCAACTCCCGGATCACGCCGGCCCCGGACCGGGCCGCCTCCAGCGAGATCACGTCCGGGTCCATGGCGACGATCGCCTCCATAATGTCCCCGAACTCCGCGTAGCACATGTGCGTGTGAATCTGCGTCGCGTCCGCCACGCCCGCTGTGGCCAGCCAGAACGCGCCGACCGCCCACTCCAGATAGGCCGGCCGGTCCGCACGGCGAAGGGGCAGCAGTTCCCGCAAGGCCGGCTCGTCCACCTGGATCACAGCCGTGCCCGCCCGTTCCAAGTCCAAGACCTCGTCCCGCAACGCCAGCGCCACCTGCGCGGCCGTCTCCCCCAGCGGCTGGTCGTCCCGCACGAACGACCACGCCAGCATGGTCACCGGCCCCGTCAGCATCCCCTTGACCGGCCGGTCCGTCAGGCTCTGCGCGTACGTGATCCACGGCACCGTGATGGGCGCCGGCCGCGACACGTCCCCGAACAAGATGGGCGGCCGCACGTAACGACTGCCGTACGACTGCACCCACCCGAACTCGCTGGCCCAGTACCCGTCCAATTGCTCCGCGAAGTACTGGACCATGTCGTTGCGCTCCGGCTCGCCGTGCACCAGCACGTCCAGGCCCGCCCGCTCCTGCTCCGCGACCACGGCCGCGATCTCAGCCCGCATTGCCGCCTCGTAGTCTGCCTGCGACAGCGCGCCCCGCCGCCACGCCGCCCGCGCCGCCCGCAGTTCCCGAGTCTGCGGGAACGACCCGATCGTGGTGGTCGGCAACTCCGGCAACCCCAGCGCGCAGGCCTGCTCCCGCGCCCGCTCCGCGTATGGCGTCGCCCTGGGCGCCCCGCGCTCTCCCACCCGGTCGCGCACCGCCGCCACGTGTGTCAACGGCGAGTTCGCCCGCCGTTCCAGCGCCGCCCGGCTTCGTTCCAATTCTCGCCCGATGCCGTCCCGGCCGTCCGCCAATCCCCGCGCCACGGTCACAGCCTCCGCCAGCTTTTGCCGCGCGAACGCCAGCCAGCCGTCCAGTTGCGGCGGCACCGTTTCCATTTCCACGTCCAGCGGCACATGCAACAAGGAGCACGATGCCGCCACGTCCACCCGGCCGGCCAACGGCGCCAACCGCTCGGCCAGGGCCAGAGCCTTACCCAGGTCCGCCGCCCAGACGTTGCGCCCGTCGATCAGTCCGGCGACCAGCCGCTTGCCGGGCAGGCCGCCAAGTCGTTCCAGTTGCTCCAGGTTGGCCGCGGCCGGGCCGGTGAAGTCGACTGCCAGGCCTTCGACGGGCGCCGAGGCGAGCACCGGCCAGGCCTCGCCAAGCCGGTCGAAGTAGGTGGCGACCAAAATGGACGGCCTGTTCGCGGCGCCACCCAGCACGGCGTAGGCGTGGTCGACCCGCTCAAGCACCTCGCCGGGCTGGTCGAGCACCAAACAGGGCTCGTCCAATTGGACCCATTCGGCGCCATGCTCGCGCAACTGCGCCAGCAGAGACACGTAGAGCGGCAGGATCCGGTCCAGCAACTCAAGCGGCCGGAAACCGGCCTCGACGCTTTTCGCCAGCAAAAGGAAGCTGACGGGGCCAGGCACCACGGGGCGGGTCACCACCCCCGCCGCCGTCGCCTCGTCGAACTCGCCCAGCACCTTGGCCGGGTCCAAAGCGAACTCCGTGTCGGGGCCGAGTTCCGGAACCAGATAGTGGTAGTTCGTGTCGAACCACTTCGTCATTTCGAGCGGCTCCAACCCCTCCGTGCCGCGGGCGAGCGCGAAGTAGAGGTCCAGGCGAGACACGGCATGGTCGAACCGCTCGGGGATGGCGCCGAGCAGCATGACGGCGTCCAACACGTGGTCATACAGCGAGAAGTCGTTGCCGGGGATCTCCCCCAGGCCGGCGGCGGCCAACTCGGCCAGGCGGGCGAGCCTGAGTTCGCGGGCGGCCGCCAGAAGCTGGTCGGCCGAGCTCCGCCCGGCCCAGTAGGCCTCGACTGCGGTCTTGAGTTCGCGGCGCGGCCCCTGTCGGGGGTAGCCGAGCACGGTTGCGATCGTTTGAGTGGTCACGGGGCTCTCCTTCGCGAGTCCGGATCTGCCGGCCCATCGGCGACGGGCCGCACGTTTGGCAGGTCTTCGGACTCGGAGGCGTTTTGCGGTCCCTACTGGCCGTCGCTTCCCAGGTGTTTCACCCAGTGCTGAATGACGGCGGTCGTTCCTCCTCACCGCTGCGGGGCAGTCCCGGATTCGCACCGGGTTCCCTCTTGCCTCGCGCCCGCCCAAAAACCGCGCGGGCGCGAACCAAACGCGGACACAGCCTAAACGCCGCCGGTGGCGACGGCAAACCTCAGGCACGTCCGCGCGTTGGCCGACTGGCGTGACAGCGCCTCCCAAGGGCGGCCTGGGCCATTCACCATATCCTGCGGAATCACCCCTGGTCCCCATGATTCCGCTGGTTATAAGCGCAAATCTGGACACTTTACCTGGGCATTTGCGATCTATGTGCTGCGGAATCTGCCTCAATAGCTTGGATTCCGCACGATATAGCGGTAGTTTAGAGCCGTGGCAGACCTCCTGATTGGACGTGAGCGCGAGCAGAAGGTCCTCGAGAGGGCTCTGGCGTCTCCCGAGTCCGAGTTCGTTGCCGTCTACGGGCGGCGGCGGGTCGGCAAGACCTTCCTCATCCGTCATTTCTTCCGGGGCTCGTTCACGTTCTACGCCTCCGGGCTCGAGCGCGGCGGGACATCCGCGCAATTGGAGGCTTTCCACGAGGGGCTCATGACCTACGGCAGCCCCGAGACGAAACCACCGGCCACGTGGATGGAAGCGTTCCGCCGCTTGACCGCGCTGATCGACCGGTCCCCTGGGCCTGGCAAGAAGATCATCTTCTTGGACGAGCTGCCTTGGTTTCAGACCCCCCGGTCGGGGTTCCTGACCGCGTTGGAGCACTTCTGGAACGCGCGCGCTTCCGCCCGTGGCGACGTCATCCTGATCGCGTGCGGATCTGCCACAAGCTGGATGGTCAAGAACCTTTTGCGAAACAAGGGCGGCCTGCACAACCGAGTCGCGTTGCGTCTGCCGCTGCGCCCCTTCTCCCTGGCCGAATCGGAGGCCTTCTACGTGAGCCGAGGGATCGTGTTGACCCGCTACCAGATGGCTGAGGCCCACATGGTATTCGGCGGGGTGCCGTACTACCTCAGACAGTTCGACCGCACCGAAGGGCTGGCCCAAAACATCGACCGTTTGTGCTTCGCGCCCGACGCGCCCCTCAAAGGCGAGTACGGCGTTCTCCTCGCGTCGCTGTTCGGGGAGTCAGGCCGCCACCGGCAAGTCATTGAAGCCCTCGCCAAGCAGACGCGCGGCCTGACGCGCGAGGAACTCGGCCGGGTGCCCGGCGTGGCGAACGGTGGTGGTTTGACGGCCGTCTTGGAGGAACTGGAGCTCGCCGGATTCGTGCGCCGCTCGGCGCCGTTCGGCGCCGCCAAGAAGGGAGCCGTCTTCAAGTTGGCTGACTTCTTCAGCCTGTTCCACCTCGCGTTCATGACGGGTGCTCCCGACGAGGCATTCTGGAGCCGGTTCATTGTCACTCCCCGCCACAGCGCCTGGGCCGGATACGCCTTCGAGCAGGTGACTGCCGCCCACATCCAGCAGCTCAAACACGCCCTGGGCATTCCGGCGGTCCGCACCGTCCAGTCAGGCTGGCGCGTGGCGGCGACAGCGGATGGACCGGGCGCCCAGATCGACCTCGTGATCGACCGCGACGACGGCGTCATCAACCTGTGCGAATTCAAATACGCATCGGCCGAATACGCGCTCACAGCCGCATATGCCGCCCAGCTCCGGCGCCGTCGGGAACTGTTCCGGGAACACACCGGCACAAGAAAGGCTCTCCACCTGACGATGTGCACCCCCTATGGGCTGGTCCGCAACCAGTACGCCGAGACGGTTCAGCAGGACCTGTCGATCGACGCGCTGTTCACTTTGCCGTAGACCCACGCCCATCGCCGGCGCCGTCAGCGGCTGACGCCCACTCCGGCTTGTTGGGCCCTGGTGTCGCGAGGCGCCGGGCCTTGCTGCCGGCCGACCCGCTTGGGGATCACCTGGTTGGGGGCGACGAACTCGACGTAAATCGGCGAGCCCGCTTTCAGATACCGCCGCGAGATCGCCCAGTCGTCCCGGCCCCGGCTTTGGAGCGCCTGGCGGACCACGCAGGACGAGCCGATGGCCTGGTCCTTCTCGTCGTCCTCGTCCGTCAGCGAATACCTTGACTTGACCAAACGGTAGAACCACGGTCCGGCGGCTGTCACCATGAGGCCCAGCACAATGATCCCGCCTGAGATGCGGTCGTCCGAATCGGCCGCCAGGACCTCCGGCGCCGCCATCCCGGCGCTCGCCAGACCCGCGAACACCACGGCAGCCGCCAAGAGCACGCGCCTGAGCATCAGAACCCCGCCAACATGGCGGCCAGTCCCGCGAGCACCACCAGCCCGCCGGCCGCCGAGATCAGGAACGCGTCCCGTTTCAGCTTGCCCTCGTTGATCGGCAGCCGGCCCGCCGCCTCGCCAGTTTGGCCGTTGATCCCGAAGTAATACAACTCGCCGCCGGGGGCGGTGTAAAAGAGCACCCAGGCCGGCAGCAGGGTGTAGCGGTGGCGCCAGCGCCGAATCTTGGTCACACCCCACAGTTTCATGTCCCTCAGGCGCTTGTCGCCCTGGAACACGTCCGTCGCCATGAGGCGGCGGCTGGCCAAGTCGAGATGATGGCCAACCTCCACCGCCACCTGCCCGAAGTCCAAGTCGCGGCGCTCGGTTTGGAACCCGGCCAGGTATTGCGGGGCGAAGGGCACCTGTTTGGTCATGTCCCAGGGCAGGAGGCGATTGATCATCTTGTCGGCCCGATTGGCGCGGAGCGCCTCCTGCGGCAGATTCTCAATCTGGACCTCGCCCTCCCGCAGGACGTGGAAATAGTGGTCGCGCTGGTACTTGCCGGCGCCAGTCGTGAAATGGGCTGTGCCCTCCACTTGGACGTCGGCTTGGGCGTCCACCGCGAAATACGGGAAATACACGCCGTCCAGCTTGTCTATCCGGCGCCGCGAGTAGAACCCGGCTTGCACGTAGCGCTTCTTCGAGATCCAGCGGTCGAAGATCTCCCGCGCCTGGTCAGCGCGGATCGAGAAAGGCACCACCGTGTCCGGCGCCAGGCCCCCCGACAACTGCCCCACCAGCACCACCGGGCTGTGGCAGTAGGCGCAGGTGGTGGAGGCCTCCGTCTGGGTGGCCACCACGATCTGCGCGCCGCAAGAACGGCATTCGACCTGCGACAGGCCGGTGGGCGCCGCCGCCTCAGCCGCGCGGGCCGCGACCGCCGCCTTGGCCCCGCCGGAGATGGCCGGGCCCAAGGGTTCGACCGGCGCGGCGGGCGGGTCGAACGTCGAGCCGCACCCCTGACAGCGCACGCGGCCCAGCCCCGGGTCGAAGACCAGCGCCGACCCGCAGTTGGGACACTTGTAGTCGACCGCCTGGCTCATGAACTAGTACAGCTGGCGTCCGCAGTTGCCGCAGAACTTGGTTCCCGTGGTGGGGGTCCCGCAGTCGGGGCAGAACCGTGGTCCCGATGCCGTCTGGGCGCCCGCCGCCGCAGGGGCCGCCGCCGCAGGGGCCACAGGCGCCACAGGTGCCACCGGAGTGCCGGGCGGCGGCTGGTTTGGCGGCACGGCCGGAGCCCCGGGCGCCGGCGGCACAATGGGGCCCCCGAACAGTCCGCCGGCCGCCCCGCCCGCGAAGCCG
The DNA here is from genome assembly GCA_031281585.1 of Bifidobacteriaceae bacterium. Lineage (NCBI taxonomy): Bacteria > Bacillati > Actinomycetota > Actinomycetes > Bifidobacteriales > Bifidobacteriaceae > Bifidobacteriaceae bacterium. Next base: position 6,769 of record JAITFE010000051.1, read on the forward strand.
ATGCCGAGCATTCCGCCAGCCCCGCCCTCCGGGTTGGCACCCGCCTCATGCAGGGCGTCCGCCACCGTCCCGGCCACGTAGCCGCGCTGGATGGCCGGATCCGAGAGCATGGCGCCCCGGTTGCGCAGGTTGATCAACTCGCGCGACTCGTCGGTGTAGCTGATCGACTCAACGGCGACCTGCAGGATCTCAATACCCCGGCCCTGCGTCCAATCCGCGTCCAGCAACTGCGACATGACCTGCGAGAGCAGGCCCTGGTGTTGTTGAACTGAGCTGACCCGCACGCCCTGACCGCTCAATTGCGCTATCGCGGTGGTCAGCTTGGCCATGAATTCGGTCAGGAACTGTTCGTGGATGTCGGAGAAATTGACTCTGGGCGACGCCTTGTCGTAAACGTTGGCGAAGAACAGCACGGGGTTGTTGATCAGGATGGTGAAGGAGCCGAAAGTACGCAGGAACAATTCGGAGTTGTAGAAGGTGTCGAAGTACTGGATCGCCTGCTTTGTGCCGAACTTGATGTCCCTGATCTCGCGCTGCGTGATGAACAGCGCCACCTGCTGTTGCGGGGTAGTCCCGCCGAATTTGAAACGCTCCCAGGCTTGGCGCACCGAGTCGCCCCATTGGCCCACGAACACCGACGGCTGCGCCGCGTTGTCCACGGTGTAATAACCCGGCTCGGTGCTCACGTCCACCACCTGGCCGCCGTCCACCAGCAGCAGCGCGGTGTTGGTTGGGACCACGATCCGCGATCCGTTCGTGATCACGTCCGCCGTGCCCTTGACGTTGGAGCTCCGCCCGTCTTGCCTCAGCGCCTGGCCCCGGATCAGCAACGTGTCTTGCTTGACCAGGTCCCCCGGCACGCCGATCGCGTCTATCCACTGATCAGCCAGTGCCCCGCCCACGGCGCCCATGGCCGCCCGGATCAATCCCATTGTCTTCGCCCTTCTCGAATTCGGGTTTTGCCGCCTAAAAGCCTATCCGCCCAGCCATTCGGCCAGCCAGGCTTTCAGCATGGCGGCGTCGTTCGGCAGGTCCCAGACATGGCGGGGGGCGTCCAGCAGGCCGGCGAACCGCGCCGGGACCGGCGGCGGCTCTCCGATCGCCTCCTCGATGGTCTGGGCGAATTTCACCGGCAACGCCGTCTCGGTCACAATGACGGGCCCCGGGACCCGGAGGGCCAAGGCGACGTGCACGGCATCGGCGGTGTGGGGGTCCACCAAAACCTGGTGTTCGCGCCACAGCCGGCGGATGGCGGCCAGGCGGTCGGCGTGGCCGGACGTGCCGGAGACGAATCCGAAGCGCTCCCCGGCGGCCGCGAACTCCGGCGTGCCCGCCAGGTCGAAGAAGCCCTGCGCGGGCAGGACCTGGCCAAACAGGTGGGCTAGGCGCGCGCCGTCGCGCCCGAGCAAATCCGCGACGAAGCGCTCGAAGTTGGACGCCTTGGAGATGTCCATCGAGGGGCTGGAGGTTTCGAAGGAGGCGCGCGGGCGGTACACCCCGGTGGCGAAGAAGTCGTGGAGGACGTTGTTCTCGTTGGTGGCCAGGATCAGGCGGTCGACCGGCAGACCCATTTCCCGGGCCACATGGCCCGCCAGGATGTTCCCGAAGTTGCCCGTGGGAACGGCGAAGGAGACCCGCTCCTGGCCGCTCCTGAAATAGGCCGCGAAGTAGTAGACCACCTGGGCCGCGACCCGCGCCCAGTTGATCGAGTTGACCGCGCCGATCCGCCACCGGGCCTTGAAGCCCGCGTCCAGGTTGACCGCTTTGACCAGGTCCTGGCAGTCGTCGAAGGCGCCGTCGATCGCCAGGTTGGCCACCGCCGGGTCGTTGATGGAGAACATTTGCGCTTGTTGGAACGGGGTCATCCGCCCGCGTGGGGTGAGCATGGCGACGCGGATGCGCTCGCGGCCCAGGAGGGCGTGTTCGGCGGCGCTGCCCGTGTCCCCGGAAGTCGCCCCGAGCACGGTCATCCAGGTGTCGCGCCGCTCCAGTTCGCACTCGAACAACTGCCCGATCAACTGCATGGCCATGTCTTTGAAGGCGGCGGTGGGGCCGTTCGAGAGGTGGGCCAGCCAGAGCGGCGTTCCCCCCAAGTGGGTTACGGGAACGATCTCCGGGTCCCCGAACGCCTCTGGCGTGTACGCGGCTTTAGTCAGCCGCGCGATCTCCTCCGGCTGGTAATCCGGCGCGAACAACGCCAGGATTTCGGCGGCCAGCGCGGCGTAGCCTTGGGCGTCCAACACCTCCCGCCACCGGTCCAGCGTCTGGTCGCCAACCCGCGGGTAGCGCTCCGGCAGGTAAAGGCCGCCGTCCGGCGCCAGGCCGGAGAGCAGAATGTCGCGAAAGCCCAGGCCGTCGCCTGCGGCAGAGCGGGTGGAGACGTAGCGCACGGTCCCAAGGCTAGTAGAATCGACGCCTACCTTGGGGAGGGATGACAATGGCCAGGATCACAGTCTTGGGCGGGACGGGTTACGCCGGCGCGGCGGTGGTCGCGGAGGCGGCCCGCCGGGGCCACCAGGTCCGCTCGATTTCGCGCAAGGTGCCCGATGCCGTCCGCCACGTCCCCGAAGTCGCCTACCTTGCCGGTTCGGTCACGGATCCGGTTTTCCTGGAGTCGGTGGCCGGGGAAAGCGATGTGGTGATCTCCGCGTTGTCGCCGCGCGGCCCCATGCTGGGCCAGGTGCGCCTGGTGGACGGCGACCTGATCGCGCTGGCCGACACACTCGGCTTCCGCCTCGGCGTCATCTTGGGCGCGGGCTCCTTGTTCACCGAGCCGGGCGGCCCCCGCCTGGCCGACCTGCCCGGCTTCCCGCCGGCGTTCAAGGCGGAGGCGGATGAGATGGCCCAGGTCCTGGCCGATCTTGAGGCCTCCCCGGTGGGCGTGGACTGGTTCGGGGTGTCCCCCGCGCCGGGCTTCGGCTCGTCCGCCCCCGGCGAGCGGACGGGCCGCTACCGCACCGGCGGCGACGTGGTCCTGGCCGACGAGTCCGGCAACAGCAACATCTCCGCGGACGACCTGGCGATCGCGATTTTGGACGAGGTCGACCGCCCGGCGCACCGCCGCCAGCGCTTCACGGTGGCCCACTGACCGCCAAACCGGCGGTTTGGCCAGGATTCCCCAAACGCGAATGAAGGGGCAAACCCCATGAGCGGCGAGGTTCCCGAGGGCAAGAAGACCGGCTGGGCGAAGGTAACCCCCTTCCTGACGGATCCGCCTACGTCGGCGACTGGGTAGACGGCAAGCGTCAAAGCTGGGAACGGCTACGCCAGGGCCGACCTGACCAGGGCGGCGGCAAGCGGGAGCGCTTGGCCGAGCTCAATAAGCTGCGCGCTGAACTGCAAAAGCAAATCGATTGGTGCATGCAACAAGTCAGCCGCAACAACGACCTTGCGAATGACGCGCGCTCAAATTCGCCGTCTCGTTACGCCAACGAAGCGGCGAGGCCCTACGAGGCAGAAATACGGCGCCTCAAGGAGCAGGCTCAGAGCTACGCGAACCGCCTCAATGACTGCATGATCGAGATACGAAGCCTCGAATAGGGGAGGCCGGGCCGCTGCTATCTCTGCCAATAGCCGCCATGGCCGGGGCAGACCAGTCCTGCGTTCTTGCAGTTCGAGCACGACAAGCTGCCGCGATGCCCCTTGCAGATTTCGCAGGTGAACAGACTGCGGTGGCACCTCTAGCAGGTCATCGGGACGCCGCCTTCTTCCGTCGACAAGAACCGGACCATTCGAGTGTATGGCGTCCAACCGGCCAGTTCGGACCAGGCCGCGCCCAAGCCCTCACGGTGTACGATTTGAGTGACACCAAGCCCGGTGTCGCATGATTCGTACTTCTTCGGAGGGCACCGTGTGGGCGTATCGACCGGCTGACTGGGGGAATCTGGCACGCGACCGCCGCGCGCAACGGGGCTGGACACAGGCGCAACTGGGGGCCAAGGCGGGCGTCACCCGCCAGTGGGTTAACCGCTTCGAGAACGGCAAGGGCACGGGCGCGGCCCGGTTGGACGCCGCGCTCAGGGTGATGGACTTGCTGGGATTCGTGATCGACCTGCGCCCCGAAGACACCGAGGCCGCTCGGTGAGGCGGCTGACCGCCTACCTCGACGGGATCCGGACCGGCTGGTTCACCCAGTTGGACACCGGTCGAGTCATATTCGAGGTCGACATGCAGTGGGCCGAGGGTAGCGGCGCGATGGAACTGTCGCTCAGCCTGCCGAAGTCCAAAGGACGCCATGACGGCCCCGCCCCCGTCAACTACTTGGCCGGTCTGCTGCCGGACGACCCGGACGTGGTGCGCCGTTGGGCGGGGCGATTTGGGGTCAGCGCGGCCAGTCCGATGGCGCTGCTGGAGAACGTCGGCTTGGACGCGGCCGGCGGCGTTCAACTCAGCACCGAAGACGGCGCCGTCCTTGACGCACCCCGGGATTGGGCGCCCTTGACTGAGGAAGAGATCGGCCGGCATCTGGCGGAATTGCGCGGTGACCGGACCGGTTGGATGTTCCCGCGGCAACAGCCCCAGAGCTTCTCGTTGGCGGGCGCGCAAGGCAAGTTCGCGCTCACCGACGCTCATGGCGGCTGGGCGCTGCCACTGGGCGCCGAGCCGACCACCCACATCCTCAAACCGGGCGCGACCGGATTTTCCAGCCAGGCGCTCACCGAGCACCTGACAATGCGGGCGGCTGGCCTTATGGGCCTGCGGGTGGCTGATACCCGGATGGCTTGGTTCGCCGGAGAGCCGGCGATCGTGGCCGCACGGTACGACCGCGCGCAAGCAAACGGCATGGTGCGGCGCCTGCATCAGGAGGACTTCGTGCAAGCGTTCGGCCTGCCGCCCGATTTGAAGTACCAGAGCGACGGCGGCCCTGGCATGACCCGGGTCGTCGACATCTTGCGCGCGAGCCTTCGCGCGGGCGACGCCGACGCCGCCGTCTGGGAGTTCACGCTCCTGTGCGCGTTCAACTGGGTTGCGCTCGCGACCGATGGCCACGCCAAGAACTTCTCTCTTCTGCACTCGCCCGATGGACCCTCGCTCGCCCCGGGATACGACATGGCTTCGGCGCTGCCATACCCGGACCTGGCCGACCAGTGGACGGCCCGTCTGGCGATGAGCGTTGGCGGCAACTACCGCGACCGGGATATCGCGGCCCGCCATTGGCGGCGCGAAGCAACCGCCGCCGGAATCGATCCCGACAGTTTCGCGGAACGGCTGCGGGGGCTGGTAGCCACCTTCCCGGACGCCGCGTCGCAGGCGGCCAGGGAGACCGGTCTTGCGGGCGGGGAGGCGTTGTTCGCGGGCGAGTTTGTAGACCTCGCCGCCCGGCGAAGCCGGACGCTCCAGGACCGCTTGTCGGTGCCCTGACGCCGCGTCAGACGAGCCGAAACGTGAAGATTGACGCGCATTATTTTTCTGGCTATTGGGTTCACAGGGCAACGGTTGTATGATTGGTTTATGAACCCGGACAACCCCCGACAAGAGATCCGGGCGCTGCTTCGACAAGCGGCGGAGCAGACCCGCCTGGCGCGGATCGCGGAGGCCCGGGCGGCACGGTCGTTGGCCCAGGCGGCCCGGGTCGCGGACCAGTCCGGGCTGGCCGGGTGGGCGGTCGTCGAAGAGCACGCCCTTTCGAACGCCATGACCCGGGCGGAGGCCAGACAACTCGCCGCCGCCGGGGAGTCAGGCCTGGACCACCCCGCCTTCCTTGCCGCCCAAGAGCGCGGCCAGCTGACGACCAGGGCCTGCGCGGCCATCCGAACCGCCGCCGGCCGCAGCCAGAACCCCGAAGTCCGCTCCCAGGTGGCGTCGTTCGGGCTGGCCCTCGCGAAAAGCTTCCCCGCCGGGAAGGTCCGGGCCGGGGCCGAAAAGCTCGCCGCCCTGCTCGACCCGGCCGCGTTCGCCAACGGCCACGAACAACAAGCCGCCAAACGCGGCGTCCGGCTGATCCCCCGCCCCTACGGGATGGCCGAACTGCGCGCCTACGGGCCCGCCCACGACCTCGCCGCGGTCGTCGCCGGCGTCGAAGCGGCCGCCCGCAAGACCCAGGCCTTCTGTCGGCAGGCCGGCGTGACGTGCGACGCCCGCCAGGCCGGATTCGACGCGTTCTGCGCCATCTGGAAACCCTGCGACGACCCGGCCGACCGCGCCAAGTCCGTCAACCAGGTCATGGCCCGCCCCCACCTGCTCATCCACGTCAACGCCACCGCCCTGCTCGGCGCCATCGACACACCCGCCCTGCTCGGCGGGCAAACCCCAATTCCCGCCGGCATCGCCCGCCAAATCGCCGAAGACGCCACTTGGCAGGCCCTGGTCGAAGACGCCGGCAGGATCATCGGGCTCGGCGACCGCGTCCACCCGCCCGGGACAATCCCCCGCCCTGGGGACTGGCCCGCCAACACCTTGGCGGACAACACCTACCAGGCCGGCCCCAAGCTCCGGGCGTTGCTAGAGGCCCGCGACCAAGGCTGTTGCGTCCCGAACTGCTCCGCCCCGCCCGGACGATGCGAAACCGACCACCGCGTCCCCTTCGACCCGGCCAGACCCGCCAACACCCAAACCACCGGCGCCAACACCCAACTCCTCTGCAAGGCCCACCACCAATTGAAAACCCACCACGGCTGGCGCCACCAACACGACCCCAACACCGGTCAAGCCACCATCACCACACCGCACACCTGATTGATTTCGCGCACTCTGCCGTGGCGCCAGAGGCGGCCGGTCTCTAGCTGCGGGTCGGCAAGAAGGGGTTGATCGACGCGGCGAAGGTTTCCAGGTTGAGGCTCTGGATCAGGATCTTGCCCGTGCCCCGGAACACGTTGACCAGGCCCTCGCCCGTGCCGATCGACCCGAAGAAGCCGCTCTGCAACTCGATGTGGTAATCGAGGTTCCGGTCCCACGCCACCACATGGCGGTTGTCCACCACGAAGCCGTTCGCGTTGTTCAGTGGAATCTCGGTGATCGACCCGAACGCGTTGACCAGCAGCGCCCCCTGGCCGTCCGTCGCCATCACGAAGAAACCGCCCTGGCCGCCGAACAGCGCCTTTCCGACGCTTTGGCGCTCCATGGTGTACGCGACTGTGGAATCCATCGCCAAGAACGCGCTGTCGTTCAGCCGGTACTGGTTCGCGCCCACGTCAAGCTGGGCGATGGTCCCGGGATAAGTCGGCGCGATGGCGACCTCGCCCATCGGCGCCTGGCAGACCGCCTCCGTTATGAACGTCGACTCGCCGGAGACCGCGCTGCGGGCAACCGCCCGCACGAATTTCCCGATGCCGTCACCGGACGCGTTCAACCGGGCGTTCAGCTCCACGCCGGGCGACCGGTAGATCATGGAGCCGCGCTGAATGCGCGCCACCTCTCCCTGGTTCATCAAGACGCGGGCCATTGGGAACTGCATGTGGGTTTCAATCTGGAATCGCATGGGTGCTCTCCAATCGGGGTTTTGGCTAACCCTATCCTGCCTCACCGGGTCTGGCCGGGAGCGCGTGTCGGGAAGGCGCGCAGAACGAAAGTGGGCCCAGAGGGACTCGAACCCCCGGCCCCCACGGTGTAAACGTGGTGCTCTAACCAACTGAGCTATGGGCCCCTAGCGAACGGCGCCCAAGTTTACCCGAGCCCGGCTTTACTGGCAGTCCCAGCAGTAGAGGACGCGCGAGAAGTCGAGGGCCGCGAGCCTTTCCGGCTCGATGAAGAAACCGCAGGTCCCGCCGTCGCCCCAAACAAGGCCGGCGGATTCGTCGGAGTCGAGTTGGAGCAGCAGGGTGGAAAAGCCGGCCAGGTCGCCCCGCATCCTGCGGTCGGTGTGCGCGAAGCGGGGGTAGCCGCCAAGGCGGTGCCCGGCGGAGGAGAAGGCCCGTTTGAGGTCGAATGACTCCGCCCGCCGCAGCCGTTCGGCCAACCCCAGATTCGCCGGGGCCGCCAGGAACTCCGCGAAGGCGGCTTCGAACCGGAAGTCGTCCGGCGGCATGGGCCGGTTCGCCAGCCTGCCCGCCAGGCAAACCCCGTCCGCGTTCGTGAAGGGAACGTCCATGTACTCGACCGCGCGCTCCACGTCCGGGCCCACGCTGCCCGCCTCCCAGCCGCCGGCCGGCGGGTCGGGATGGAAAACGACCCGGTGCCCGATGCCGTGTGCCGGCTCCCGGTAGTCCATCCCGTGGGTGTCGTCCCCGGCGATGAAGAACTGGAGCAGGCCCCGCGCCGGGAAGCCCGGCAAAGCCGGCAATTGGGCCAGATTGATTTGGGCCAGCAAGAACAGCGCCGGGCCGCCGTCAGTGGCGCGGGGCCACGATTGACCCGGCGCCAGATACGGCTGGCCGCCGATCTTCGAGTCCACCGGGCCGGGCCGGCCGGGTACCGGCGCCAGCTCAATCGACGCTTTGGCGGTCGCGGCCACCCAAGCGGCCCGCAAATCGACGCTCAGTTCCCGCGCTGATTCGGGGGCTGGCAACACTGTGGCCGAAACCGTCACGCTTGGCGCCTCAGCCGGTTGGGTTGTGAAGCTGGAAGTGGCGCTGCCCTCAACGGGCAGGCCTCTCACGGGCGAGGGCGTCCCGCCCGCGCCGAACAACCGGTCAAGAAAACTCACTCTGCCGTTCCTTCGGTCCCGTCCTGGTCCCCGCCGGGCTCGCGGTCCAGCCATTTGTGCTCCGGCAAGGCTAGTCCGGCCCCCGTGCTCACGGCTACTCGATTTCGAAGTTATTAACGTGTCAACACCCACGTGCGGTCAGCGAGTGATCAGCTCGCGGGTGACCAGATCCGCCAGGAGGCGGCCCCGCCTGGTCAGCGCCAACCGGTCAGGCGGGACCACTTGGATCAAACCGTCCGCCTCCAAGGTGGGAACCGCCAAGCGGGCCGCGTGTGAAAGGGAGGCCAGCTCCAGGCCGCGAGCCGTTCTGAGCCGCAGCATCACCCGTTCCAGCGCCTCAGCGGCCTGATCAAGGCGTTCCCCGCCGGCTTTGGGCGGTTGGCCGGCCGCCAGCGCGCGGCCGTAGGCCGAAGGGGCTTTCAGGTTCCACCATCGTTCGCCGCCCACGCTCGAATGCGCGCCCGGCCCAACGCCCCACCAGTCCGCGCCCGTCCAGTAGCCCAGATTGTGCCGGGATTCGTGGCCGGGGCGGCTCCAGTTCGAAATCTCATACCAGCGCAGGCCAGCGGCCTCGAAAAGACCGTCTGCCAGTTCGTACTTGTCGGCCTGCTCATCCGGGTCGACTCCCGCCATTTGGCCGGCGCGGATCCGCCGGGCCATGGGTGTGTGCGGTTCCAGGGTCAGCGCGTAGGCGCTGATGTGGTCCACGCCCAGGTCCAAAGCGGCCCGCACGGAGGCCTCCCAGTCCGCGAGGCTTTCGCCGGGCGTGCCGTAGATCAAGTCCACGGAGGGGTCCAGCCCCGCCCGCCGGGCCGCCGCGACGGCCAGGGCCACTCCGGCCGGGTCATGGGTTCGGTCCAAGGTCGCCAGGATCCCCGGCACCGCCGACTGCATACCCAACGACAAGCGCGTGAACCCGGCCGCCGCCAACCGGTCCAGGTAGGCCGGGCCAACCGTGTCCGGGTTCGCCTCGGCGGTGATTTCGGCGCCGGGCGCCACTCCAAAAGCCTCCCGCACCGCGCCCAGCAGTTCGGCCAGTTCGGCGGCCGGCAGCAAAGTCGGCGTGCCGCCGCCAAAGAACACCGCCGCCGCCTCTCGCGCCGCCGGGCCTAGTTCCCTCCGGGCGAACTCCAACTCCGCCATGGCCTGCCGGACAAAAGCCCGTTGCGCCTCCGGCCCGGCCACATAGGTGTTGAAGTCGCAATAGCCGCAGCGCCGGGCGCAAAACGGCACGTGGATGTAAACGTGGAAAGGCGGGGCGCCGGTCACTTCGGCGAATCGGAGTCAGAGGCGAGCGCCGCGATGAAGGCCTCCTGCGGGATTTCGACCCGCCCGACCATCTTCATCCGCTTCTTGCCCTCCTTTTGCTTCTCCAGCAGTTTCCGCTTGCGGGTGATGTCGCCACCGTAGCATTTGGCCAGCACGTCTTTGCGCAACGCGCGGACGTTCTCCCGCGCTATCACTCTGGCCCCGATCGCCGCCTGGATGGGCACTTCGAATTGCTGGCGGGGAATCAGCTTGCGCAGCCGGCCCACCATCATCACGCCGTAGGCGTAGGCCTTGTCCTTGTGGACAATCGCCGAGAACGCGTCCACCTGCTCGCCTTGAAGCAGGATGTCCACCTTGACCAGGTCCGCCTCCGCGGTGCCGTCCGGCTCGTAGTCAAGCGAGGCGTAACCTTTGGTGCGGGACTTCAATTGGTCGAAGAAGTCGAAGACGATTTCCGCCAACGGCAGGATGTAGCGCAGTTCCAACCGGTCCTGCGACAGATAGTCCATCCCCAGCATGGTGCCGCGCCGCGATTGGCACAGGTCCATGATCGCGCCGGTGAAGTCGCTCGGCGAAAGAATGGTGGCGCGCACAATCGGCTCGCGCACCGCTGCGACCTTCCCGGTGGGGAACTCCGAAGGGTTGGTGACTTGGTGGACGGACCCGTCGTCCAGGGTCACCTCGTAAACCACGTTCGGAGCGGTTGAAATCAGGTCCAGCCCGAATTCGCGCTCCAGGCGCTCCCGGATGATTTCCAAATGGAGCAGCCCCAAAAAGCCGCAACGAAAACCGAAGCCGAGCGCGGCGGAAGTCTCCGGCTCAAAGGTCAAAGCGGCATCGTTCAATTTCAGTTTGTCCAAAGCGTCGCGCAAAGCCGGGTAATCCGACCCGTCAATTGGGTAAAGCCCGGAGAAGACCATCGGCTTGGGGTCGCGGTAGCCGGCCAACGCCTGGGTGGCCGGCCGGGTCGAACCGGTGACGGTGTCCCCGACCCGCGACTGGCGCACGTCTTTGACCCCGGTTATGAGGTAGCCGACATCCCCCACGCCCAGCCCGGTGGTCGGGGTCGGCTCCGGGGCGATCACGCCGATCTCCAACAACTCGTGACTGGCTTTGGTAGACATCATGGCGATCCGCTCGCGCGCGCTCAGATGGCCGTCCACGACCCGCACGTAGGTCACCACGCCCCGGTACGTGTCGTACACCGAGTCGAAGATCAGCGCGCGCGCCGGGGCGTCCGCGTCCCCCGCCGGCGGGGTGATTTGGCGCACGATGCCGTCCAGCAGCTCCTCCACGCCCTCCCCCGTTTTGCCGGACACCCGCAGGCAGTCGTCCGGACTGCCCCCGATCAGGTGCGCCAGCTCCTCCGCGTACTTGTCCGGCTGGGCGGCGGGCAGGTCGATCTTGTTCAGGACCGGGATGATGTCGAGGTCGCCCTCCAACGCCATGTAAAGGTTGGCGAGCGTCTGCGCCTCAATGCCCTGGGCGGCGTCGACCAACAAGACGGCGCCCTCGCAGGCGGCCAGCGACCGCGAGACCTCGTAGGAGAAGTCCACGTGGCCGGGCGTGTCGATCATGTTGAGCGTGTACTCCTGGCCCCCCACCGTCCAGGGCATCCGCACGGCCTGCGACTTGATGGTGATGCCGCGCTCGCGCTCAATGTCCATGCGGTCCAGGTACTGGTCCCGCATGACCCGCTGGTCCACAACTCCCGTTTTCAGGAGCATGCGGTCCGCCAGCGTCGATTTGCCGTGGTCGATGTGCGCGATTATGCAGAAGTTGCGGATCAGCTTGGCACTCGACACAAGGCGCAATCCTAGCGGGCGGCCATTGACCCCAAAGCCTCGGCGATTGGCCGCGTCCCGTCCCACTGGAAGGTCTTTTGATGATGCCCGCCCAGCAGCACCGTCGGCGTGCCCTGCAGGCCCAAGTCGATCGCCGCCTGCGTGTTCGCGGTCGCCATGGTCAAGAACTGCTTGTCGGCGAACGTGCGGGTCACCTTCGGCTCAATCCCGATCGAGTGACCCAGGTTCTCCAACTCCGGCTCGGACAGGCCCTGACTGCCCTCGGCCGGCTGGTGGGTGAACAAGGCGGTGTTGAAGTCGCCGAACTTGTCGGGGGCGCCAGCCGCCACCGCGTAGGCGGCGGCCGCCGCGCGGGTGGAGTACAACGCGCCGTGCGAAAGGCGATCCAGGATCGAGATCGGATGCATCACCAGGGCGGTGACGTCATGGTCGACCAACTCCTGGATGGCCTCCCCGTTGTCGCGCTCGAAGCGGCGGCAATAAGGGCACATGTAGTCGACGAACACGTCGATTTGAGTGGGCGGGCGCATCGCCTCATCGTCGATGCTGGCCAGAGCCTTGCCGCCGGGTCCAACAACGATTCCCGGAATTGAGATCACGCTTCATGCCTCCTGTTTGACGGTTCACCCGTGTGCGGGCCGGATTCCCAGACAGGTTAGCCACCAGGTTACCGGGAACGAGCGACGCGGGCGGGCGTCCCACCATCTGGGAGCCTGGTACCATAACCGGTTGGCTATAGCTAGACAACAAGGAAGACACCAAACGTGGCAAACATCAAGTCCCAGATCAAGCGCATCCGCACCAACGAGAAGCGGCGGCTGCGCAACAAGGCCGTCAAGTCCGAACTGAAGACCTACGTCCGCCGCACCCGTGAGGCGATCACCGAAGGCGACAAGGAAAAGGCGGCCGAGGCGCTCCGCGTGGCCTCCCGCAAGCTGGACAAGGCGGTCTCCAAGGGCGTGATCCACAAGAACCAAGCCGCGAACCGCAAGTCGGCGCTGGCGCTCCAAGTCGGCGCGATGAGCTAACGGCCGGCCGCGCCAGCCACCGCGATGATGGCGCGCTCGACCGCGTAGTACCGGGCGGTTTTCGAACTCGCCCCGCCCAGCCCTTTGACCTGGGCGTCTGCTTGCGCCACCGCCAGGATGGCGCGCCCCAGGCCGGCCCCGTCCCAGTTCCGCAGCACCCTCTTGGCCTGGTCCACCTGCCAGCTGTTCATGCCCAGGTCCTTGACCGGGTTCAGGCCGGAGGCCAGCGCGCCGCCCACCTTCGCCATGGTTCTCAGTTTGCCGGCCAACGCCCCGATCATGGGGACCGGGTCAACCCCGGCTCCCAACGCGTAACGGGCCAAACGCAACGCCTCTCCCACCTGGCCCGCCACGGCGGCATCGGCGACTTTGAAAACCGTGGTCTCCAAGCGTCCCCCGTAATAGCGGTCCACCAACTGGGCTGTGATGGGCCCCGTCGAGTCGGCCATCATCTGGTCCACCGCCGAGGCCAGTTCGCGCAGGTCTGATCCCACCGCCTCCACCAGGGCCCTGACGGCGCGTTCGTCCGCGCCTCGGCCGCCCCGGCGGAACTCGGCCTTCACAAAAGCCTCCTTGTCGCGGTCGGAACGGATGGGGCTCGCGTCCACCTCGGCGGCTTTGGCGCCCCGCAGAGCGTCGATCAGCTTCTTGGCGGAACGTCCGCCTGCATGGCGGAAAACCACCATCGCCTCCGGACTGGGCGCGCGGAGGTAGGCCAGCGCGCCGTCCAAGAAATCGCCGTTGGCCTTTTCTCCCCGCTCCACCACGACAACGGTGTAGTCCGCGAACAAAGAGCCGCTGGCGGCCCCCACTAGCGCGTCACGGGACGCCTCGGCCGCGTCGATGGTGGCGAAGTCGAGTTCGGGATGCTCCTCCCGGGCCAGACGTCCAAGCCGCTGAACGGCCCGGTCCGCCAGCAGATCCTCCGGACCGAGGACCAGCACCAGGCGGTCGGGTTCGATCCGGTCCCACGGGACGGCGCGTCGGGTCTCAGCCATGGCAACTAGCTTCTCACGTCCCTCCGACACCGGGCCCGGAGCAGCGTTTGCCAAACCCGTCACAGGAGGAACGCAGATTATTCACATAACAGTGTCCTCGTCGTGATCGAAAAGCCGCAGAATTGTGACGCAATAGCCGCCGGATCGTGATCGGAATAACGCCTTGTAGGCGGAGCGCCCGGTTAGGATAATGGTGGCGGGGCAGAGTCCCGCATTCGCCATGAAAGCAATGGAATGTAACAATTCGACAACGGAGGCTGCCCATAATGAATAGTCCCAGACGTTTCGCGGCGACCGCGATCGCCGCCCTTTCCGCCGCCACGCTGATCGCGGGATGCGCGGGAAGCGACCAGGGTTCCACCGGGGCCGGACTCGCCTCGGGCCGCGGCGACAACTACTACAGCACCGGCCAGGATTCCGGGGCCATCCCTGGAGCGGAATACCCCGAACCGGTGACCGGACAAGAACTTGTGGAAAACGATTGGGTCGACGTCGCCGAACAACCGGTCTCCACGTTCTCCTCCGACGTGGACACCGCCTCTTACACCATGATCCGCAGCCTGCTCAACTCCGGGGACTGGAATGAGGGCATGAGAGACCAGGTGCGCATCGAGGAGATGCTGAACTACTTCGACTACGCCTATGAGGCGCCCGGCCAGGACTCGGAACGGCCTTTCAACGTGGACGTGAAACTCGGCGCCGCGCCATGGGACGCCGGCCACATGCTCGCGCGGATCGGCGTCAAAGCCAAGGAGGCGTGGCCGACCACCGAGGGCAACAACCTGGTGCTGCTGCTCGACACGTCCGGGTCCATGGACCAGGCGGACAAGCTGCCGCTGCTGGTCAAGTCGTTCAAGCTGCTGACCGAGCGGCTGACCGACCGGGACAGGATCTCGGTGGTCACCTATGCCGGAACCTACACGGTCGCCCTTGAGGGCGTCCGTGGAACCGAAACGGACCTGATCGTTGAGACCTTGGAGTCCCTCCACTCGGCCGGGTCGACCGCCGGTTCGGACGCACTGGCCCAGGCCTACAGGCTGGCCGAGGACCACTTCATTGAGGGCGGCAACAACCGCATTCTGTTGGCGACCGATGGCGATTTCAACGTTGGCCCCTCAAGCACGGACGCCCTTAAGGAACAGATCACCCAGGCCCGGGACAACGGCGTCTTCATTTCCGTCTTCGGCTTCGGCATGCACAACCACGACGCTCTCATGGAGACCATCGCGGACAACGGCAACGGCAACTACTTCTACATCGACAACCTGAACGAAGCCGAACGGGCGTTGGTGCGCCAATTCGACGCCACCATGTTCACGGTGGCCAAAGACCTGAAATTGCAGGTGGCCTTCAACCCCGCGCGGGTGGCGCGCTACCGGCTGGTCGGCTATGAGAACCGGGTCCTCCAAAACGAGGACTTTGAGGATGATTCGGTCGACGCGGGAGACGTGGGCGCCGGTGCCACGGTCACCGCCTTATACGAGCTGATCCCCGCTGACGGGCCCAAGGACGGCGACGACTGGATGACGGTGTCGACCCGCTACAAGGATCCGGCCGGAACCGAATCCAAGCAGGACGACTTCCCCGTGCCCCAAAGCGGGGCGGACGGCGCCCGTGACAAGGATTGGCGCTGGGCGGCGGCCGTGGCCGAGTTCGGAATGATCCTGCGGGACTCGCCTTTCAAGGCGGACGCCAGCCTGGGAGAGGTCAAGGCGCTGGCGGAGGACTCTCTGGGCGAGGATCTCTTCGGCCTGCGCGCCGAGTTCCTGGCGCTGGTCGACCGGTATGAGCGGACTCTGTGACGGGGTAGTCTGGCTAGGCAGTAGGTAGATGCGGGCTGTGCTGCATCCCAGGTAGGAAGAAGAACACCGGCGTTTACCGCGAGCCCACGCGAGAAAGGGTAACTTCCTAACCATGGCTACACCCCGAGTTTTGGCGATCGTTTTGGCGGGCGGCGAGGGAAAGCGGCTGATGCCGTTGACCCGGGACCGGGCCAAGCCGGCCGTCCCCTTCGGCGGCATCTACCGCCTGATCGATTTCCCGCTGTCGAACCTGGTCAACTCCGGCTACCACCAGATCGTGGTGCTGACGCAGTACAAGTCGCATTCGCTGGACCGCCACATCGCCTCCGCCTGGAACCTCTCCTCCCTGCTGCATCAGTACGTGGCCCCGGTGCCCGCGCAGCAGCGCAAGGGCAAGAACTGGTTCTTGGGTTCGGCGGACGCGATCTACCAGTCCCTGAACCTGCTGGACGACGAGAAACCGGACATTGTGGTGGTGGTCGGCGCGGACCACGTTTACCGGATGGATTTCTCGCAGATGGTGGACCAGCACGTCGAGTCGGGCGCGGAGTTGACCGTGGCGGGCATCCGCCAGCCGATCGACTTGGCCGACCAGTTCGGCGTGCTGGAGACCGACCCGAGCCATCCCGGCTTCATCAAGCAGTTCCGGGAGAAGCCCAAGGACGCCCAGGGCTTGGAGGACGACCCGAGCGCGATCCTCGCCTCGATGGGCAACTATGTGTTCAACGCGGACGCCCTGATTGACGCGGTGCTGACGGACGCCACCAAGGTGTCCTCCCGGCATGACATGGGCGGGGACATTGTGCCCGCCTTCGTGGCACGGGGCGCCGCGGGGTTTTACGACTTCAAGTTCAACCAGGTGCCGGGTTCAAACGATCGCGACCGCGCGTACTGGCGGGACGTGGGGACGCTGGACGTGTACTACGAGGCCCACCGCGACCTCATCTCGACGGTGCCGGTGTTCAACCTTTACAACTGGCGGTGGCCTTTGATCACGGGCAACACCGGCCAGCCGCCGGCCAAGTTCACGCACGCGGAGCCCGGCCGGATTGGCCACGCGGTGCGGTCGCTGGTGTCCCCGGGGGTGATCGTGTCAGGCGCTTCCATCTCCGGCTCCGTGGTCTCTCCGGGCGCGCACCTGCATTCCTGGGCGGAGGTGTCAGACTCCGTCATCTTGGACGATGTCGAGATTGGCCGCCACGCCCGCGTCAACCGCGCGATCATCGACAAGTCCGTGTTCATCGAACCGCAGGCGACCGTCGGCATTGACCATGAGTTGGACCGCGCGCGGGGCTACGCCGTCACCGCCGGCGGGATCACGGTGGTTCCCAAAGGCGCGCGGGTCGAGCCGTGACCTTCACCCGCCTGCTGGTGATGGACGTGGATTCGACGCTCACCACCACCGAGGGCATTGACCTGTTGGCGGAGTTGGCCGGCGTTGGCCCCGAGGTCGCGGCGGTGACGGACCGCGCCATGCGCGGGGAACTGGATTTCGCGGAGTCGCTGCGCGCGCGCGTGGCCCTTTTGGCCGGCCTGCCCGAATCGGCTATCGGCCAGGCGTTCAGCCTGGTCCGCCTCAGTCCCGGCGCGCGCGAGCTGGTCGCCGCCTTGCACGCGGAGGGTTGGGCGGTCGGCGCCGTCTCAGGCGGCTTTGTGCCGATGGTCGCGCCGCTGGCGGCCGACCTGGGTTTGGACTTTTACCGCGCCAACGCCCTCGAGGTGTCCGATGCCGTCTTGACCGGCCGCGTCGTCGGTTCCGTTGTCGACCGGGCGGCCAAGGCGGCTGCTTTGCGCGAGTGGGCGGCGGAATTGGGCGTGCCCCTGGAGCGGACCGCCGCCATGGGGGACGGGGCCAACGACCTGGACATGATGGCAGCGGCGGGCCTGTCGATTGCCTATGGGGGCAAACCGGCGGTGGTGGCGGCGGCGGACCATGCCGTCGAGGGTTCGCTTCTGGCGGCGCTCCCGCACTTGCTCGGGCCGCGCGCGTAATGTAATAACACTCGCGTCTACCAGCGAGTATGCTTGGGCCAACATCAGCGTGACCTGGATGACGGCTGTGGGGGCTGCTTTGGCTGTCAGAGTGCCCCCGTAGGTTGGTTGGCGACAGATCACCCCCGACTAGATTGGTGCAACGAATGTTCCATCGCCCTCCCGCTTCCTTCCATTTTGAGTCCCGTCGAACAGGACGCCGCAACGCCGCGGTCGCGGCTGCCCTGGCGTTCTCGGTCGTGGCCGCGGCGGTCACAATCAACGCGGCCGGCTCGCAGGAGCCGGCCGCCGCGAACGGCGGAGCCGCCGCCACCGTCCTCCCGGCAGGGCCCGCCGCACAGGCGGGCAAGGTCAGCCAGGTGCGGCTGATCACCGGTGACGTGGTGCGCCTCAGCCCGGAGGGCAAAGTCCTCGGAATTGAGCCCGGCCCGAGGGCCGACGGCTCTCGGCCGCAGTTCCTGACCCGGACCGCCGACTCCCACACTTTGGTGGTGCCGTCGGACGTGGTCTCCTTGATCGGCGACTCGCTGGATTTGGCGCTCTTCGACGTGACCGAGCTCGCCTCCTACGAGCTCGGCCCGGACGCCAGCGTGCCGGTTATCATCCAGTCCACGGGCGGCCGGCCCGACTTGTCGGAGCTGGGCTTCGAGGCCAAAGGGAGCCTGGCGGCGTTGCCGGCCCAGTTCGGCGTGCTGGACGCGGTGCCGGACGCGGGTCCGGCACCCAGCTGGAGTTTGATCGAGGCGGTGGCGGACCCGGACACGGCGGGCGCCGCGAATTCGGGCGAGCCGGCGGTTGAGAAGGTCTGGCTCGACCGGGTGGTTCAAGTCGAGTTGCCGGTGGGCGGCTCGGTTTCCCCAACGGGCACGGGGACCACCCCCCTATGGATGCAGCTGGTCGGGGCGGATGTCGCCAAGGCCGGCGGTTTGAGCGGCACCGGGATCAAGGTCGCGGTTGTCGACACCGGCGTCGACTCCAGCCACCCGGACCTCGTCGGCCAAGTGGTGGCGGCGGAGGACTTCACCGGCCTGGGCTCTCCGCTTGACGAGGTCGGCCACGGCACGTTTGTGGCCTCGGAGATCGCCGGCACGGGCGTCGCCTCGGACGGCACGTACCAGGGCGTGGCCCCGGGCGCCAAGATCCTCAACGCGCGCGTGCTGGACGAGGGCGGCTACGGCCCCGACTCCGCCATCCTGGCGGGCATCGAGTGGGCGGCCCAGCAGGGCGCGGACGTGATCAACTTGTCGCTGGGCGACCCGGGCGCGTATGGCGACGGCGAGTCGTATTTCGACCAGTTCGTCAATCAAATCGTTGAAGACTACGGGACGCTGGTCGTGGTGGCGGCAGGCAACGACGGCGGGGCTCAGACCGTCTCCACCCCGGCGGTGGCGGACAAGGCTCTGGCGGTGGGCGCCACGAGCGAGACCGGCAATCTGGCCTGGTTCTCCTCAATGGGCCCCAGGCGCGGCGACGGCGCGGTCAAACCGGAGGTCGTGGCGCCCGGCGCCGGGGCCGACGGCTACGACGAGGACGGCAACCTGGATCCCTGGTTGCTCGAGGAAATGACCGGCGCCGCGATGGGGACCGACGGCTACACAACCATGTTCGGCACATCTATGGCCGCGCCCATCGTGGCGGGCGCTGCGGCGTTGCTGCTGCAGGCCGATCCGACCCTTGGCCCGGACGACCTGCGGGCCAAGCTGATGGCCTCGGCGGCGCCCATGCCGGACGACTCGACAGTTTTCCAGCAAGGCGCCGGCCTGATCAACATCCCGGACGCGATCGACCAGACCGTGACCACCTCGCCCACGCAGCTGAACCTGGGCATGGTCGCCTTCCCCCAGACGGCGCCCGTCACCCAGACCCTGACCTACGTCAACCAGGGGACCTTTGCGGAGTCGCTGAGCCTTGACGCCGGGTTGACCTACTCCCGCTACTTCGGGGCGCCCGTCAACGTGACCCCGGAAGACGAGTTGCCGCTCGACGGCGGCGACGGCGGCTACCCGGACGGCAGCGGAGTCGATCCTTTGAGCCCGGATCACGTGACACTGTCCGCCACCACTCTGACCGTGCCGGCGGGCGGAACCGCCACAGTCGACGTAACCGTGGACCCGACCGCCTTCGGGGCCGGCTATGTGGGCGGCTACGTCACCGCCACCAGTGCCTCCGGCCTGACGGTCCGCACCCCCATCGGACTGGCCAACGAGCCCGAGAAGCTTGAACTGACGATCATCGCCACCGACAAGGACGGCGAGCCGATCGACCACGCTGACATTGATTTCAGCCTGGAGGTGCTGGCCTCGGACTTCAGCGACTCCGCCACGCTGGATCCTGTGGACGGCCGCGCCAGCGTGGAACTGATCGCGGGCGACTACTTCATCATGGCGTATTCGACCAAGACGAACGCTGAGGGCGGCACCGACGACACCGTGGCATTGTCCGCAGTGATCGGCTTGGACGAGGCGACCACGGTGACTCTTGACGGCACGACGGCCCGGCCGCTGACTCTGCGGCTGCCGGACACACCGCTTGAGGGGTCTCTGCAGGTTATCAACGATCTGACAATCGGCGAAGAAGGAGGAGACGAGTGGAGCGACGTAGGGCTTTTCAGCTCCATCCCCGTCAATTCGTTGGCACCAAACAACCTCTACGTGGTGCCCGGCGCCGTGGACGGCACCGAGGCGGCCTCTGCGGGGTCCGCTTCGCTCAGCCAACCCCTAGTTGAGGCCTCGCTTGACGCCTGCGGCCTTGAGCCTTTGCCCATCTTGGACGTCAGCGGCCGGGTGGCCGCCGGTCACTCGGCGTTCACGCTGGTGGATGCCGCAGACGGGGAGATTCCATCCAGCGGCGAAGCCGACCAGGCCGTGTTGGTGAGCCTGCCCGGCCGCGACTATTCCGACGAGTCCATCAACGACACGATGGACCTTGTGGCCGCTGCCGAGGGGGCCGGGTACGGCGCCGTGATCTTCGAGTCAGATCGCTCGACAGTGGCAGCGCTTGTCGCGGAGGCGGCGGCGGCCTACGCCGGATGGGAATACGGCGCCGACCAAATCGCTGTCTTGGTCACAAATGACAACGGCGGCGGGCGGTTGGCCGCAGCGGCCGGGGGCAGCGTCTACCTCCTCGGCCGGGGCACCCTTGAGTACGCTTATGTCGTCGGCCAAGAGATCGATTTGGAGGCCGAGGCGATCACGCTGACCATTGACGAATCAGAACTGGCGAACGTCACGGTCCAACACCGTGCGATCGGCGAGGGTGGGACCATCTACGACTGGTTCGGCGGCGAGTTCGGCAGCGGCGGGTTTTCGGCTCAGCCCGGCTCGACCTACAACCTGCACCTGAGCCCCGGTTTGTTGTGGGGCGACAGCACTCTGGAGTACCAGGGCGGGCTGGTGAACAACTTCAACCTGATCGAGAGGGAATACGCGGCGGGCGAGGAGAGCGTGCTCACCCTCGGCAGCCAGGTGCATTCGGCGTGGATCGACAACAACTATGTCCGCGTCACCCGGTTGGGGGATGATTTGTATGCTGGGGTGCCTCTGTTCGTTGACGGACAGGGCAACCCCGAGTGGCTGCGCGATTTCGGGGATTCCATGGGGTACGGCGCGACCGACTTGACGCTGACCGATCTAACGACCGGGGACGTGTTGTTCTCCAACGCTGCGGATCCCGCAGTTTACGATTTCCGGGTTGAGGGGTTGGATCCGTCGGCGCATCGGTACCGTTTGGACGAGCTCACCACGACCGACACGGATTTGTGGGCATGGTCGACTGACGTGACCGCAAGTTGGGAGTGGGAGTCGGCCACGCCCACCGAGCCGGACGAGTGGGGAGACCTGATTCGTTACGAGCCTTTGGTTCAGGCCTGGTTCGAGTTGCCGTCGCTGGACGCCTACAACGCCGGTTCGACCAGCCAGTTGATCTTCGCGCATGTCAGCCAGTTGGCCGGCTCGGAGCCCATTCCGCTCGAATCGGCCGCTTTGGAGGCTTCGACCGACGGCGGCGCCACCTGGACGCCGGTGCCCTGGCAATCCCTGGTCCCGCTGACGGACTCGGACACGCCGCCAGAGGGTTCGATCGGCATAGCCGACGGCGAGGCGGTCTACATGGCGACTATCGAGGCCGCCGTCGGCGACGTGGTCTCGCTGCGTTTCGCGGCGACGGCTGGCTCTTCCAGCTTCGAGGAAACGGTCCTGAACGCCTACCCGGTGACGGACAGCCCCCGGGGCTACCTGGAGCCGGTGTCGTGGAACTCGTGCGGGGTCGAGGCCCCGTTGCCGTTGCAAGTGTCCACCCAGGTTCCGGCCGGGTTCCAGGCCAAGGGCCAGTCGCCTGATGACGCCGTGACCCTGAGCTTGGCCGGTCAGGACGCCGAATGGCGGGCGGACGCGAACGGCGACCCGGCGGTCGTCAAGGTCGAGGGCACGTTCTACGGCGGCTCCAAGTCGGCGTTCACGGTCAAAGATTCGGCGCCTGCGGGAACGCCCGTGTTGGGAACGGCCAACGTGAACGTGACGCTGCCGACTTCCGGCTCCAGCCCCGTGACAGTCCCGGCCCCGGCCGGGTTCACGGTGCCCACTTCGCAGTACGGGACCTGGGTGTGGAAAGTCACTCCAGACGGGCAACTCCCAGCGGTCAGGCCGCTCATCCCCGCCGGGGTGGCGGACAAGTTTGGACAAGCGGGCGAGACGGTGGTCACCCAAATGGGCCCGACCATCCAGTCGCGGATCGTCTCCAGCGCGCAGTCACGGGAGGTTTGCGACAAGGTCTGGTTGGAGCCCGGCACGGCTGGCGACCTTTGGTTGGACCGCCAAGACGGAGCACCGGTGAAGGTGGCCGTCAACGGGGCCCTTTACAAGGCGGCCACGGCCGGAACCCCGGGAACATCCACTGCCGGCGCCACCGCCGTCAAGGACTTCGAGTTGACCTTCACCGCCGCGGGGCAAGACCACGCGCAGACGGTCTGCCACACGGTCCCGGCCGGTCAGGCGGCGTACAGCTTCCAGTTCCGGATCGACCTGAACCGGCAGGCAGCGGCGGACGCCCGGTACTTGTCGCAGGGGACCGTGTCGGAGCTGTGGAAGCCCCAGTCGACCGTGGTTTTGGGCGCCGACGGCGAGTTGTCCATCACCGGCTCGAACGATCTGGTTCCAATGGTGGTGTTCAGCCTGGTCATGCTTGGGCTTGGCGCCGCCCTGCTGGGGCGGTCCCGGCGGCGGGCGCTGTAGGGACGGTCGGCGCCCGCTTTCGACGGCGGAGGCGGGCGCCTTCCGTGCCACCGGTTAGGCTTGTCCCGTGCGGCCCAACGCCGCGCCGACTTCGCCGAGCATGGAACTACAGACGGGTTTGAAGTGAACAAGGTACTGCTCAGCGCGGGTCTGGCCGCAGCTTTAACGTTGGTTTTGACAGGTTGCGGCGACTCAAACGACGTGGCCAGCCTCAACGGCGGCGGCCCCAAGAACACCGAGGCCGCTTCCCCGGAGGAGGAGCAAGCCCGCGCGGCTGACGCCATGGCAGAGTGCCTGCAAAAGGCCGGCATTCCGGCCAAGGCCACAAGCTGGGACGGGATGAAAGGCCAAAAGCAGCTGGAACTGGACACCGACCAGACCTACGCCCTGGCGTACGCGGACGGGAGCGGCGCGTCCTCGGCCGGGGGTGCGAACACCGAGGCGGAGTGGGACGCGTTCTACGCGCACATCGACGAGTTGGCAGCCGAGTACCGTCCATCCGAAGAGGAGCTGGAAGCGTACTACGCGGCGGTCGAACAGGCCGAGGCGGACGGCAAGGACATCGCATCGATCCCCGAGCCGGAGTACCAGCCCTATCTGTTCATCGGCAACGTCGACCACTCTGCCGCGTTCGCCGAATGCCTGAAGCAGAGCGGGTACACCGAGCCTGTGTACCAGAACGACCCGGTTGACGAAGTCAAACAGAAGGAGGCCATGCTTGAGGCCACCACCGGATGGATCAAGTGCGCCCGCGACAACGGCTTCCCCGATCTCAAGGACCCCGCCCCGGCCAAAGCCGACGACTGGGAAACGCAGCCGATGGCCGTCCTGCCCGGCGACATCACCGTCCCAGAGCTGGAGGCCCTGCTCGTCAAGTGCCCCAACTTCGACAGCGAAAGTTTCGACAGATTGATCGACGCGATGATCAAGCTCGGCCCGGACGCGAGCGAGGAAGACCAGCAAAAGCTGGTCGAAGAGATGTACTCCGACTACACCGACCCATCGATCGGGTTCGACCTGCCCGGCTGGAACGGTCAGCCGTACACCTTCGAGGGCGAAGGCGAAGATCCCGATTACGCAAAGGGCCAGGCGCTTTCAGAGGTCTTGTACCAAGAGCAAACGCAGTTCTGGGAAGAAGCGCAAAAGCGTCTCGAAGAAGCGGGCTTCACCAACCTCGGCTAGCAGGGTCTCGGCGCAGGGCCCAGCGGGTCGAGGCTAGCATCAGCGATCGCTTGCGTGTTTGCCTGGAATGGGGGGATGAGCGCGCGGCTGACGGAGCCAATCACTTACGTCCGGACCGGGCAAGCGGCGAGGATCCTAGGGGTCTCGAGGGACACCGTGGTGCGCTTGGTCGCCAACGGAACCTTTTCGGCGTATCGACCGGCCGGGTCGCACCGGTACCTGAGTGAGCGGGAAGTGTCGGCGTACAAAGCCGAGAAGGAGCAAAGATCGACTTTCTTGCGCACGATGACCGAGGGGGCGGAGGCGTCCGGTGTTTACGACATCGATGAGGCCCTGGCGGCATAGGGCCGACGGCAATGAGGGCGTTGCTGGACGTCAACGTGGTGTTCGGCATCTGGTCGACCGACCTGCTGATGACGGCCTTCGCCGCGTACCTGTACCAGGTCCTGTGGTCGGAGCACACCTTGGCGCCCACCCCAGAAAGAGTGAGCCAGCGGTACGGGTTGGCGGGACAAAGATCCCAAGCCGTGCACCGACGGGTGCAAGCCATGCGCTATGCACGCGCCGCCCCCACCCACGCCCGCTCAAATGGCTGAGAGGCTTGCTAGCGTCGGCTTCGGCCAGTTTGTCCAGCGCGGTGCCATTCCCGGCGGCAACGCCGAACAGGCACCCGAGCAAGCGGCAATCCGGGGCCCGTGATAACCGCGGTCCAACCAGGTGCCGCAGACCATCGGCTGCGCACCGACGGAAAGAGCCTGAGGGGTTCAACGGCGAGTTGTCACATGCCGGCAGGTCGGTCAAGTGATCCGATAAATCCTCAATCCGACCGCATCCAGCAGGTGAATAATCTGCTCGGCATCGTGGCGGTAGCGGTCCTGTACATCAGATCCCAATCCCTCCCACGGCACCATTTCGATGCTTGTCAGGGCTTTCGCAACAGGATCCATGTCGCCCTCTTCAAGGGGCCAGCCGGAGTCGCTTCTTTCCCTGCGCCGACGCTCATGTTCCATTCTGGCGAGGCGAGCGATCTCTTCCTCGCTGAACGCATTCACGGTCGGAAAAGAAGTGTCAGGGTCAGCGCACCACTGGCGCACATCAAAGCCGCACTCGACTTCTGCGAGTTGCATTGGAATGTGGCGAGCCCGCGCGAGGAAGAAATCCCTGTGCTCCTGAGCCAACTCGGCCCATGGTCGGGCAAGTCGCCGCATCAACACGCTTTCCGGGTACGACTCCTGCTCATAGATCTCCTGCGCGATGTCCTCTGCCACGCTGCCAAACAGGGTCTCAACCAGCAAGAGCCGGAAGAACGCTTGAGCGTCGACATGAAGTCTGAGCTGCGCTTCGGACGGTAGATCAGCCGGTTCCAACGACGACCCGCGAATGCGGCTCATGTCAAGCACGGCCTCCATTGACCGCGCGCCGTGCTTGTACGCCGGCACAAGCAACATGGCGCGGACAATGTCATCGTTCACTGGCAAAACCGGTTCCCGGTGGTCCCAAGTCGTCAACCTGCGCCGACAAATGCTGCGCAGGAGCACAGCCCGTCGTAAGAGGTATGCGGTGTCTTGAGCACCCTGGCGGTTCGGGCCAACAACGTCAACCGTGCCACGCAGCCGCGACACGAAATCTGGCGCCTTGGCACTCCGGAATTCCTGGACACTGCTCCGGGTCTCTTCTTCAGTCGACCTTGGATCGAGTCCCAACGGCCAGACGAACTCCTGGAGGGTCGCCTTCGTTCCTCCGCCGAACACCAGCACACACCGCCCGATGGGGTGGTAGTCGGTGGCGTCGCGGTACAGTCCGTCCTGCATCGGCATGAGAAAGCTCTTGAGCCAACCCAGCGGCCGACCGTCGCGGTCAGAATCGAACTCATCGAAAAACACCAGCGGCAGTTTCCCAGTAAGCGCAGAATCCCGGATCTTCTGAAACGCTGCCGTAAGGTCATTGACCCCACTGAACTGTGAGACATTGAACGCCAACCTGTCCACCCCGCCAGGCAGGACAGATTGCGCGATTTCTGTGACCCCAAAGGACTTGCCGGAGCCGGGCGCGCCGAAGACGGCCAAACACAACGGCCGCGTGGTCGTGCTGGCGACGTATTCGAGGATCAGGTTCTTGACGTTTTGAAACGCCTCTATTTCTTGGCGGTCCACGGTGGTCAGACCGCCGAGGGTCAGACGCGGTAGTTCGAGGACCGCCCCGACACCGAACTTGGCGTACTCGAACGCAGCGCCGAAGACTGATGTCCAAGCGAAATCCGCCAAGCGCCAATAGTTGGGGTCAGCTTCCCCGCCTTGCCGAGAAACAGGCACCTCTTCGACGCTGCCAGCGCCGGGTGGCCAGCCGTCCCCGAGTAGCCCTCTGAGATCGCCGCCCCGCAAGACCTCGAGGTCATAGCCATGACGGGCCAGCTGTTGTGCGCCAAAGACCATCTGGGGAACGGAGGCGGCCATGGAGTAGGAGAAGTCGGGACGCCCCGCCAACTCATGGAACGCCGTAGCCGCCCTGGCAACCATGACCGCCCACACGTCAGGCACCTCCCCGTTGTCGCGCAGAGAGCCCTCCTCTTCGCCATGAGACAAACAGAGCGTGGGAGTGCCGTCAACGTCAAAGCAAATGGCGCCGTCTTCCGCGAATGTCACCAATAGGAACCTGGCATCGCGCAAGTGAGCGATGGTTGAGTTATTTGCCACCTGCCAGACGAAGTCTGTCGCTGTCCGCTCCCATGACACCTGGCGCGAAATCATCACCCCGGCCCGGCGCAAGACATCCGCGTCCAGCATGATAAAGGCTCGGTCCCTGATGGCTCCGATGATCTTTGCGTTTGGGATCACTTGATTGGACGCCCAGAGGATGGGCCGCTGATCGTCGGGTACCTCAATCCCCCCGAACCCCTCGTCCCAGAGCACAACGGTGTCCCCTTCGGTTGGCGGGGCGATGAGGGTGTCGCCACGCGTCCAGCCGTCGTGCCGGTCCACGAACCAGCCGGACCCATCGGCCTTGCCTCGTTTCAGACGGGTGTGCCTAACTGCGGGCTTCTTGAGGCTTCTCGCCGGAAGTGCGTCGCCCGACAAGATCGCCGCCACCATCGCCGCCCCGCCGGGCAAGTCATACTCGATGTACTCACCGTTCTCGGCGTGGGACAAGCAGTGCCGCCAAGCATGGCCAGCCACCGCGATGCCTGCAGTCATTGCCCAAGTCTAGGGCTTCGCCTCGCTGCCCCAACGCGAAGGAGATGCCTGGCTCCGGCCGCAGGGCCCTTCGCGGCACCAACTACTGCGGTTGGACTGTCGCTAGGCGAGGGGGGTTAGCACCCAGCGCAGGATGGTCGGCTCGAAGCCGAACGAGTCCCACGGCCCGTCGGATTGGATGACGGCCACCCCGGCGGTCGGGAGGCCTCTGCGGACGCGGGTGACGGCATCGGGCGTGGAACCCCCTCCCGCCAATTTGTACGCGGTGGCGGACATGGTCGGCTCGTGGCCCACCACCATCAACGTGGCGCAGTCCGGCGGGGCCGTCCTGATCGCCTCCAAGACCTCTTCGACGTAGCCGCTGTAAAGATCGCGGAGCAACGTCGGCGCGATCTGCCAGTCGGCCGCGGCGGCCATGGCGTTGAACGTCTGTTTGGCCCGGCGAGCGGTCGAGACAAGCGCCACCTCGGGGTTCAAACCGATTCCGCACATCTCGCGGGCCACGATCCGGCATTGCTCATAGCCCAACTCGGTCAAGGGGCGGTCGGCGTCCCCGCCGCCATCGCCGCCGCCGGCTTTGGCGTGGCGCACCAACATCAGTGTCCGGTCCATGAGCCGATTCTAGTTACTGGCCCATTGCGTGCACGCCGCCGTCCACGTGAACCACCTCGCCGGTCGTGGCCGGGAACAGGTCTGACACCAGGGCGATGACGGCGCGGGCCGCCGGCGCCGGGTCGGCCGAATCCCAGCCCAACGGCGCGCGTTCCGGCCACAGCCCCTCCATCTGCTCAAAACCGGGAATGGAGGTCGCCGCCACCGTCTTGAGTGGTCCGGCGCTGACCAGGTTGACGCGGATGCCCTGCGGCCCCAAGTCCCGGGCCAGGTAGCGCGCGGTCGCCTCCAGGGCCGCCTTCGACACGCCCATCCAGTCGTAGACCGGCCACGCGTAGCGGGCGTCGAACGTCAGGCCGACAATGCCGCCGCCCCGGCCGAGCAGCGGCAAGGCCGCAGTGGCCAGCGACTTCAGCGAGTAGGCCGAGGTCTTGATCGAAGTGGCCACGTCCTCCCAATCCCCGTCCAGGAAATGGCCCCCCATGATCCGGCCGGAGGCGAAGCCGATCGAGTGGACCACGCCGTCAAGACGTTCGGCGTGGACCCGGACCCGGTCGGCGAGCGAGTCGAGGTCGGCTTGGTCGGTCACGTCGAGTTGCTCGACGGGCGCGGGACGGGGCAGACGTTTGGCCGTGGCGGCGGTCAGCCGGGCCCCCTTGCCGAACGCGGTCAGGACCACGTTGGCGCCCTCCGTCTGCGCGATCCGCGCCACCTCGAAGGCGATCGAGTGGTCGGTCAGCACGCCCGTGACCAGCAGGTTCCTTCCCTCTAGCAATCCCATTGAGTTTCTCCTCTAGTGACCCATTCCCAGGCCGCCGTCAACCGGGATGACGGCGCCGTTGACGTACGGGGCGCCTGCCAAGAAGACGGCCGCTTGGGCGACGTCGTGCGCCGTGCCGAACCGGCCGGCGGGAATCCGCTCCTGGTAGGCGGCGCGGGTGGCCTCCGGAAGACCTGCGGTCATGTCCGTCTCGATGAAACCGGGCGCGATCACGTTGGCGGTGACGCCCCGGCCGCCCAGTTCGCGGGCCACCGAGCGGGCCAGGCCCACCAGGGCGGCTTTGGAGGCGGCGTAGTTCGTCTGGCCCGTTCCGCCGATCGCGCCCACCACGGAGCCGACCAGGATGATCGCCCCCCGCCTGCGCGGCGCCATTGAGAGCGCGGCCCGTTTGACGCAGCGCCAAGCGCCGCCGAGGTTCGTGTCCAGCACTCGGGCGAAGTCCTCTTCGGTCATGCGGATCAACAAGCGGTCCTTGACGATCCCGGCGTTGGCGACCAGTACGTCGACCTTCCCGAAGCGCTCTTCGGCCTGGTCGAAGGCGGCTCCGACCTGCCGAGCCGAGGCGACGTCGGCGGCGAACGCGGCCAGATTGGGCGCGCCGCCCGCCTTGGGGCCTTTGCCACCCCGGTCGATGGTCGAAACGTTGTCGCCCTCCTCCAGGAAGGCCTCGGCGATCGCCTGCCCAATCCCCCGGCTGGCGCCGGTGATCAGCACGTGTCTTGTCACTACTGGAGGTTATCTCCTATAGCGGCGCGCGTCCGGGCTGGTTGCGAACCAGGCCCGCGCCCAATCTTTGTGGGCCCTCTACTAATCGATAGCCGCGTTCATCGCCACCCACCAGGCGGCGTCGATCGCCAGCGGCGCCGCCACCGCAAAGGCGATCGCGGCCCAGACCGGCCAGCCGAACAGCCGGTAGGCGATCACCCCGCAGGCGACAAGCATCGCGAGCAAGATGGTCAGCCCGACCAGCCACTTCCCCGTCCAAGCCACCACGCCTCCGGCGGCGAGCGCCGCTCCGGGCCGCCCCAGCGCGGCCGCGAAACTCGCCAGCGGGATCGCGTACGCCAGGGGGATCATCAAGACCGCCCCGATCAGCGGATACTTCCAATTGTTTGTGCCGCCCTCCCGCGCCCGCGCCAGCGCGCTGGAGGTCCCCGTCAGCCACTCCATCCGACAAGTCTACGTTCCGCCTCAGAAGTCGCGCCGCCGGTAGGAGGCGAGCGCCAGCCAGAACGCCCCCGCGCCGATCAACGCGACCAGCACGCAGGCCGCCGCCAACGCGAGGCCGGGCTCCACCGTGAGGCGGACGGCAGCCTCGTAGAACCAGTCGGCCAGGTCGCGGTTGAGGGACGCGTAGTAGAGGGCCGCGATCAGGCCGAACACCACCCCCACCGCGGCCGTCGCCGCGAAGCGGCCCTTTGCGTAGCCGAACTTGAAGTAGATCCCCAACTCGATGAACGTGATCAGGCAGGCGGCCAGGTAGGCGGCCAGCGCGGCGGCGCCCAGACTTTCCCAGGACAGCCCCTTCCAGAAGGTCGCGGCGGCGGCGAACGACACGACCACCACCACCGAGGCGGCCGCGAACAGGGCGAAGAACGCGAACCGGCCCACGACCACCACCCGCCGGGGGATCCCCAGCGTGGCGTAGAGCCCGTCCAGGTTGTTCCGCGCCGTCAGGCCGAACGGCGTCCCGGCGAAGGACGCCGGCAGGAGGGCCCCCACGGCGACGGTGGCCGCGGGCGCGTCCGTGGCGACCGCCACCAGGATCGCCATGGCGGGCCCAATCCACAGGTTGGCGCCTTTGAAGACGGCCCGCACGGTGGCCGCCTCCAGCCGCATAAACCGGCCCAGCCCGCTCATCGCGCCGCCTCCTTTTCCCGTCCGGCCCTGACCAGGCCCACCACGATCTGCTCCAACGTGGCCGGCTCGCAGATCACCCCGGCCGGCAGCGCGGGGGCGGCGCCCGCCTCGATCAGCCCCTCGAACCCGGTGGGGTGCTCCCTGGCGCCGATCACGCCCTCATGCCCGATGCCGTCCGGGCCGCCGGCGACCCTCCGGTACCGTTCCAGCAACTCGTCTTTGGTTCCCGAGTACGTGGTGCGGCCGCCATCGATCAGGGTGATGAAGTCCGCTATCCGCTCGAGATCCTGGGTGATGTGGGTGGAGAGAAGGACGGACTTGCGCTCGTCCCCCACGAAGCCCAAGAGCAGGTCGCAGACGTCCTCACGAACCAGGGGGTCCAGGCCGGAGGTCGGCTCGTCCAGAATCAGCAGGTCGGCGCCCTGAGACAACGCCAGGGCAAGTTGCAGTTTGACCTTCATGCCCCGGGAGAGCGCTTTGACCCGGCGGGCGCCGTCCAGTCCGAACCGCTCCAAGTGGCCCAGGAACGCCGCCTGGTCCCAACGCGGGTAGGACGGGGCCAGGACACGTCCCACCTGCCCCACCCGCCACTCGTCCAAGAACAGCGGCGCGTCCATGACCACGCCGACTCGGGTCAAATCCCCGCGCGCCCCGTCGCCGAACAGTTTCACAGTTCCTGAGTCCGGATGGATAAAGCCCAAGATCGCATTTATGGTGGTGGTCTTGCCGGCGCCGTTGGGGCCCACCAGGCCCATGATGTAGCCCGGCGGCAACGCGAAGCTGACGTCGCGGAGCGCGGGCTCCCCGTAACGCTTGGCGAGGCCCCGGACCTCCAGCATTTCGTTCATTGGCCTTCCTTTCTCCAAATTGCTTCAAGCGCCCTCGCGAGGTCCTGCCTGCCCAGGCCCTGCGCCCGGGCCGCCCGAACGGCATCGCGCAACGCCTTTTCGAGGTGTTCGGCCGGCGCCGGTTCCGCCGGCCGGCCGTCTTGCGGCAGCGCGTAACAGCCCTTGCCCTGGACGTTCACCACAAAGCCCTCTTCCTCCAAGTCGCGGTAGGCGCGCGTGGTGGTGATGACGCTGACCCGAAGGTCGCGCGCAAGCTGGCGGACCGAGGGCAGCAAGTCGTCCGCTTTGAGCTCGCCGGCCAGAATCTGCTCCTTGACCTGCTGCTTCAACTGCTCATACAGCGGCACGCTGGAGCGCGTCGAGACGACCAGCCTCACGGCCGCGCCCGCCTATATGAACACATATATACAGTATACACACCTATGCGCAGTGTGGCGCCAGGCCCATTGGGCCGTCCTAAGCCAGTTCGATCAGGTCCTCGTAGTCGTCGGACCACAGGTCCTCGTCGCCGTCCGGCAGCAGCAGCACGCGCTCCGGGCCCAGGGCGCGGACCGCGCCCGCGTCGTGGGTGACCAGGACCACGGCCGCCTTCACCTTGGCGAGCGCGCCCAGAATCTCGACGCGGGACGCCGGGTCCAAGTTGTTCGTCGGCTCGTCCAGGAGTAGCACGTTGGCTGCGGAGACCACCAAGATGGCCAGCGCCAGCCGGGTTTTCTCGCCGCCGGAGAGCACGCGGGCGGGTTTGAGGACGGTGTCGCCGGAGAAAAGGAACGAGCCCAGAATCTTGCGCACCTCGGTGGTCTCCATGTCCGGGGCGGCGGCCGACATGTTCTCCAGCACTGTCCGCTCCAGGTCGAGGGTCTCATGCTCCTGGGCGTAATAGCCCAGCTTCAGCCCATGGCCCGGCTGGACCCGGCCCGAGTCGGGCTCCTCCAGGCCCCCGAGCAGCCTGAGCAGCGTGGTCTTGCCAGCGCCGTTCAATCCGAGCACCACCACCCGCGAGCCCCGGTCGATCGCGAGGTCCACGTCCGTGAACACCTCCAGGGAGCCGTAGGACTTCGACAGCCCCTCGGCGGTCAGGGGCACACGCCCTGACGGCGCGGGCTCCGGGAAGCGGAGCGCGGCGACCTTGTCCCGCCGCCCCTCCGCCTCGGTCTGGTCCAGCAGCCGCTCCGCCCGCTTGGCCATGTTCTGGGCCGCGACCGCCTTGGTGGCCTTCGCCCGCATCTTGTTGGCCTGGGCCATCAGGGCGGCGGCCTTCTTCTCCGCGCCCGCCCGTTCACGCTTCCGGCGGCGCTCGTCGACCTCCCGTTGGGCTAGGTAGTCCGCCCAGCCCAGGTTGTACTGGTCCAGTTGCTGGCGGTTCGCGTCCAAATGCATAACCTTGTTGACCGTGGTGGCCAGCAGGGCGGCATCGTGCGAAATGACCACGAACCCGCCCGCGAAGGACTTCAAGAAGTCGCGCAGCCAGACGACCGAGTCCTGGTCCAGGTGGTTGGTGGGCTCGTCCAGCAGCAGCACATCCGCGCCCTGGAAGAGAATCCGCGCCAGTTCGACCCGGCGGCGCTGGCCGCCGGACAAGGTGCCGAGCGGCTGACCCATGACACGGTCCTCCAGGCCCAGGTTGGCGGCGAACTTGGCCGCGTCGGCTTTGGCAGCGTAACCGCCGGCGGCCAGGAAACGCGCCTCCTGTTTGGCGTACAGGTCAATCCCGCGCGTCATCTGGTCCACGTCCGCGCTGGCCATCAGCGTCTGGGCCTGGTCCATGCGGGCCAGGATGCGGTCCAGCCCCCGCGACGAGAGGATCCGGTCGATCGCCGTCATGGTCAAATCGCCCTCGGCCGGGTCCTGCGGCAGATAGCCCACCGAGCCGGTCGAGCCGACCGTCCCGGCCGCCGGCGGCCGCTCCCCCGCCAACGCCCGCATCAACGTGGTCTTGCCAGCGCCGTTGCGTCCCACCAGGCCGATCCGGTCGCCCGGGCCGACCCGAAAGCTGGCGTCGGCCAGCAGCAGTTCGGCGCCGGCGCGCAACTCAATCCCGGAAGCGGCAATCACGGGGGCCAATGGTACTGCGCCAACCCCGGCTGCTACGCTGGGCCGAGCCGGGGCGGGCAAAGCGGTTCGCCCCTTCCGACCTTCGCTAAGGAGCGGTCGATGAGCCCCGCCAGCGGCGCCGAAGACGCGGACACGTCGCGCATCCGAAACCAGACGTGGCCGCACAAACTCGCCAGCGTCTATCTCCGGTTTGGTCTGGCCCTGCCCGCGCTCGCGCTGGGCGCGCTCGCAGTCAGGGCGGTCACCCGAATCCAGTTTGACGAGGTCACCCAGCGCTGGGTCTACATCAGCGGCGGCTGGAAGGGACACACGTTCACCACGACCGAGGGCTGGGGGCCCAAGGACATGCTGCTCTGGGCGCTCTTGGTCGCGGGCGGAACGCTGATCGCGCTGGTCGCCACCGGATCGCGGAAATACGACTTCGCGCGCGACGGCGCTCCCCTCAAGAGCGCGTCACCGCGCCGCCGGACGATTTTCTGGGTGTCCGTGCTGTTGGGGTGGACCGGCCTGGACCGCCTGGCGATGCGCCGCCTGGGACTGGGGGCGGCCAAGTTCGCCGCGGCGGTCGCCTTCTACGCCTGCTTCCGCATCATGGCGTCCTGGCTGGGCCAGGGCGGCTCCGCCCTCGACACGAGTACCGCGTTCGCTGGGACCACCGGCATGGCCGTGTTCTACTGGTGGACCGCCGACCTCATCCTGGTCGGCACGGGCCTGGCCCGGCAAAAGGGCAAGACGCGCCTTCGGTGACCGGACGGCATCGTGCGCGGCGGCCCAAGGCGACACGCCCAAACGGGGCTAGACACGGGACCAAAGTCCCCTTATGGTTTTCACATAGCCCACACAAGGGCGGCGGTTGCCAAGTCAAACGGGGGGAAGACAATGGCGCAAACTCTCAAACCGGCCAAACACGCGGCCGGGGAACAACCGAACCAGATTGTCCGCAACAGTCGCGGCGTGCCTGTCGGAATCAACTTCCGGGAGAACTGGACCTGGCCCAAGATTCTGCTCTGGGTTGCGATCGCGCTGGTCGGGGCAGCGGGATGGGCCGTGCTGGCGGTGATGCGCGGCGAGCAGGTCAACGCGATCTGGTTCGTGGTGACGGCGGTGGCGACCTACATGATCGGGTACCGCTTCTACGCCCTGTACATTCAGCGCCGAATCCTGCGCCCGGACGACACGCGCGCCACGCCCGCTGAGCGAATTAACAACGGCGTCGACTTCGACCCGACCGACCGGCGGGTGCTCTACGGGCACCACTTCGCGGCCATCGCGGGGGCGGGCCCGCTGGTGGGGCCGGTCTTGTCGGCCCAGATGGGCTACCTGCCCGGAACGCTGTGGATCATCTTCGGCGTGCTGGCCGCCGGGGCGGTGCAGGACATGGTGATCCTCTTCTTCTCAATGCGGCGTGGCGGCCGCTCGCTGGGGCAGATGGCGCGTGACGAGATAGGGCGCTTCGGCGGCACCGTCGCCACCGTGATCGTGTGGGTGATGCTCATGATTGTGCTCGCGGTGCTGGCGTTGGTCTGCGTAAACGCCCTCGCCGAGAGCCCATGGGCGGTCTTCTCGGTCGGCTGCACCATCCCGATCGCGCTGCTCATGGGCCTCTACCTGCGTTACATCCGGCCCGGCCGGGTGGCCGAGGTGTCGCTGATCGGCTTCGCGCTGCTCCTCGCCGCGATCATCGGCGGCCGCTGGGTGGCCGCGAGCGACTGGGGCGGGCAGTTCTTCCACCTCTCCCCCGTGCAACTCACCTGGGCGATGGTGGTCTACGGGTTCTGCGCGGCGGTGCTGCCGGTCTGGCTGCTGCTGACGCCGCGCGACTACCTGTCCACCTTCATGAAGGTCGGCACCATTGTGGTGCTCGCGGTCGGCATTGTGCTGGTCCGGCCCGTTGTGCAGATGCCCGCCGTGACCGAGTTCGCCTCCAACACCAAGGGCCCGGTCTTCGCCGGCGCGCTTTTCCCGTTCCTGTTCATCACGATCGCCTGCGGCGCCCTGTCCGGCATGCACGCCACCGTCGCCTCCGGCACCACCCCCAAGATGATCCAAAAGGAGTCGCAGGTCCGCATGATCGGCTACGGCGGCATGCTGATGGAGTCCTTCGTCGCCATCATGGCGTTGGCCGCCGCCGTGTCGCTGAACGTGGGGGTCTACTTCTCCATGAATATGTCCGCCGCCACGATCGAGAAGCTGGCCGCGCCCGTCATAGCAGCCGAGTATTCGGCGTCCGAGGCCGCCCGGTTGAGCGCGGCCGACAAGGCCGCCATCGCGGTGGGGCAGTTGGGCGTCACCGCCGAAGGCGGGCCGGGGCCGGAAGTCGAATGGTCCCAGGATGGCGCGGACGGATCGGTGACGCTGCGGGGCGGCGAGGCGCTGGAGGCCATCGCGGCGGACGTGGGCGAACAGAACATAGTCTCCCGCACCGGCGGCGCCCCGACGCTGGCTGTCGGCATGGCCAACATTCTGCACGGCGTCTTTGGCGGCCGGGACATGATGGCGTTCTGGTACCACTTCGCCATCATGTTCGAGGCCTTGTTCATCTTGTCCGCCGTGGACGCCGTCACCCGGGTGGCGCGGTTCCAGTTGCAGGATCTGTTCGGCAACTGGGCGCCGCGTCTGAGGGACCCCTCCTACCGGCCCGCCGCGTGGGGCGCGACAGCGCTGGTGGTGGCGGGCTGGGGGTCGTTGCTCCTGATGGGGGTGACCGACCCGCTGGGCGGCATTCAGACCCTCTATCCGCTGTTCGGGATAGCCAACCAACTGATCGCGGCCTCCGCCCTGGCCGTGGCGACCGTGATCGTGGCGAACAAGGGCCACTTCAGGTGGCTCTGGATCACCCTGGTCCCGTTGGCCTGGGATGTGGCGGTCACTTTCACCGCCTCCTATCAGAAGATCTTCAGCCCGAAGCCGGAGTTGGGCTATTGGGCCATGTGGCGGGCCAAACGGGCGGAGATCGCCGCCGGCGGCCTGGATCCGCAGGCGCTGGCGGCGGCGCGGGCGGTGGTGCGGAACTCGTTCGTCCAAGGCGCCTTGTCGATTGTGTTCGTGGTGATGGTCGGCACCTTGCTCATCTGCGCTTGCCGCCAGGTGGTGTTGGCGGCGCGCGGCCGAACCCGCGCCAGCGAGGACCCATACCAGGAGTCGAACTTCTTCGCGCCCACGCGTTTCATCGCGGGGAAGCTAGAACGCGCCGCCGAGTCGGAGTACGCGCAGGTGGGCGACCCGGCTCTGATCCCGGACCGGTCACGCCGGTGACCGGCTCACGCGAATCGTGGTGGCGCCGCGCCTGGCGGGCCGCCAAATGGTATGTCGCCGAATTCTTCGGCGACAACGCTTACGAGAAGTACTTGGTCCGCCATGAGTTGGCCCACGCCCGCCTGGGCGGGGCCGAACCCGCCGCCCACCGGCCCATGTCCCGCCGGGAGTTCTACCGCCGTCTCACGGATTCCACGCCGCCGAAGGGCTGCTGCTAACGGGAGTTCAGATGCGTTCGGCCAGGGCCATGACCTCGACGTGGTGGGTGCCCGGGAACAGGTCGAAAGCCCGCAGGTCGGCCAGGCGGTAGCCGCGGCCTGACAGGACGGCCAGGTCGCGGGCGAGGGCCGCCGGCTCGCACGCCAGATACAAGACGCGGGCGGGACCGGCCGCCGCCACCGATTCCATCACGGCCCGTCCCGCGCCGGCGCGCGGCGGGTCGAGGAGCACGGCCGCCGGCTGGTCTGGTGCCAGGCCAGCCCGCAGGGCGTTGCCGACGGAGTTGGCCTCGGCGCGCTCAAGCTCCAGACCAGCCCGCCGGATGTTGCCGCGCAGGTCTTTGACCGCCCGGCGGGACCCCTCCACGGCGCCGACCCGCGCCCCGGCGGCGGCCAGCGGGAGCGTGAACAGGCCCGCGCCCGCGTACAGGTCCCACACGGCCTGGCCCGGCTCGGGTCGCAGAGCCTTCAGAACCGCGCCTGCCAGAGTCTCCGGCGCCAGGCGATGCACCTGCCAGAACCCGCCCGCCGCCAACTCGTAGCGGAACTCCGACCCGGCGACTCGCACAACCTCGCGCCTGGCCTTGGCGGACTGTTCGGCCCCGGTCAGGCAGAAGGCCGCGCCCGCGGATGGAGCCACCGCGGACAGCCGCGATCCTTCGGGCCACCGCCTGGAAAACAGGTCGAGCGCCTCAATGGCGGGCACGGCCAACGGCATGGCCGACAGCGGCGAAAAGCGGTGAGACCCGGCCGCGAACATGCCGGCGCGGCCGTCCTCCCCCACGGACAGTTCGATCTTGGTCCGCCAGCCCAGGGGCGACCCGTCGCCGAGCGGCTCCACCGTCAGCTCGAAATCGCCGCCAAGCGCGTGGCCGAGCAGGCCCGCCACGACTTCCCCCTTGGCCCTCCTGGCCGCCGCCGGCGCCAGATACAGCCAGTCGGCGGCACCCACGTCCAGGCCCTCCGGCCAAGGCGGTTCGACCCGGTCCGGCGAGGGCTCCAGCACTTTGACAACGCGGGCCCGCCAATAGGACCGCGTCATGGCTGTGACTTCGGCAATCACCCGCTCGCCGGGGACGGCGCCGGACAGCAGCACAACCGGGCTCTCTTCCTGGCGGCAGGCGCAAATGCCGCCGTTGCCCCAGGCGCCCGCCGCCAACTCGAGCCGGCGCCCGGGCCGGGCATGGTCATCTTCTGCGAACTGGCGCGAAGCCTCAGTGCCGGACGTCATTAGACGCCACCTCCTCCAGGTTGGTCCAACTGCCAAGGCACGGTCGCCACGACCACTCCGGGCAGGTGCCGCAGGCGCGCGGTCAGACGGGCGGCCGAACGGTTGTGGAGCCAGCGTTCCCACCAGTGCCGCACCACTTTCTCGGGTATGTACAAAACCACCATGTCGCGGGGGGCGCGTCGGCGCAAGGCGGTGATGTGGTCAATCAGGGGGCGCGTGATCTCGCGGCTGGGCGAGTCGAGGATGCGCAGCGTCACGGGCACGTTCGCGCGGTCCCAGGCGCGGCGCAGTTCCCAAACGTGGGCGTTGTCGACGGCCACCGTCAGGGCCTCAAGAGACGACGGGCGGGTGGCGCGCGCGTACGCCAAAGCCCGCGCGGTGGCCCGGTTCATCGCGCTGACCAGCACAATCCCATGCACCCTGCTGGGCGGGCCCAGGTCGGTGCGAGCGCCGCGGGGCAGTTTGAGCTCGGCGTCGACTTGGCGGTAGTGGTGCCGGATGGAGACCATCATCCAGAACGCCAGGCCGACCAGGCCCAGTGAGATCCAGGCGCCGTGGCTGAACTTGGTGACCACCACGATCACCAGCGCCACCGCGGTCAGAGCCAGGCCGACCGCGTTGACCGCGCGGGAGAAGACCATGCGGCGGCGTTCGACCGGGGTCTTGGCCAGCGGCAGTTTGGCGTTCCAGTGCCGCAACATGCCCAACTGGGAGATGGTGAAGGACAGGAAGACGCCCACAATGTAAAGCTGGATCAGGCGGGTGACGGAGGCGCCCATCAGCCAAATCAGCGCCGCGGAGCCCACCCCCAGGGTGACGGTCCCGTGGGCCGCCACTCTCCGGTCGGAACGCCGGTAGAACTGTTTGGGGAGGAACTCGTCTTGGGCCAGCATCGACATGAGAGCCGGGACCCAGCGGAACGCGCTTGAGGCCGCGAGGATCAGCAACAGGCCGACCAATGCGATCACCATCACATAGACGGGTCGGGCACCCGCGAACACGGTGTCAGCGATCTGAGCCCACAGCGGGTCTTGGTGGAAATCGGCTGGCACCGGCCGTCCGTCCGGGTAGCGCAGTTGAGCCGCCGGATTGGCGACAAAGACCGCCCCGACGCGATCCGCCAGAACCAGGGTGCCGATCAGCAA
This sequence comes from Bifidobacteriaceae bacterium, assembly GCA_031281585.1. Classification (NCBI taxonomy): domain Bacteria; kingdom Bacillati; phylum Actinomycetota; class Actinomycetes; order Bifidobacteriales; family Bifidobacteriaceae; species Bifidobacteriaceae bacterium. The sequence goes on from JAITFE010000051.1 coordinate 45,850, forward strand.
TCCGGCGCAGGCCACCCCCAGGAACGCCAGCGACCGAGCGGCGTTGCGGGCTTTGGGATCCCGAAAGCGCTGGACGCCGGTGGAGATGGTTTGCACGCCGGCCAGCGCCACGGCGCCGGAGGAGAAGGCCCGCAGGGCCAGGAAGGCGCCGCCCAGGGCCGTCAAGCCGTTGGCAAAGCCGCTGGCGGGGACCAGTTCCAAGCCGTCGGCGGGGGCTGGGCCCAACGATCCGGCCAGCGCCTCGATCCCCCCCACCAACGCCGTCAGAGCCAGCGCGCCAATGAACCCGTAGACGGCCAAAATAACGGTGTTGTCGAGGGCTTTCAGCCCCCGCAGAGAGGCCAGCATGATGAGCGCCACCAGGCCCACGGCGACCAGTCTGGTGTGGTCCTCGATCGCGGGGAGGACCGCGGCCAGGTACTGGGCGCCGCAAGACACGGACACGGCCACCGTCAGGAGCGAGTCGACCATGGCGGCGCCGCCCACCAGGCCGCCGGCCGCCAAACCCAGGTTCTGTTTGGCGACGGCGTAGTCTCCACCGCCTTCCGGATATTCCTTGATGGTTTGCCGGTAGGAGGCGATCACCACGGCCATGATCACCCCGATCGCCAATCCGACCCATGGCGACAGCGAAACGCCGGCCAGTCCGGCGGCGGCCAGGGTGAGCAGGATCTCATCTGGGGCGTAGGCCACCGAACTGAGCGCGTCGGGCGCCAGCAGCGGCAGGGCGTAACGTATGCGCAGCGGCCGCGGCTTCGCCCGGGGCGCGAACTCGCGGGTGGGGCGCCCCATGACCAACCGGCCCAGGGCCCCCATCACGTCTGGCATACCGCCAGCCTATTACGGCCGCCGGCCGGCCGCCGTGCCAGAATCGAACTGTGCATTTCATTGTCATGGGCTGCGGGCGGGTCGGGGCCGCCGCCGCGACCGCGCTGGAAGCCCACGGGCACACCGTGGCCGTGATCGACCAAGAACCCGCCGCCTTCCGCCGTTTGCCGCCCGACTTCGCCGGCCAGCGGGTCACCGGGGTCGGCTTCGACCGCGAGATCTTGCGCCAGGCCGGGATCGCCGAGGCGTACGGCTTCGCCGCCGTCTCCTCCGGGGACAATTCCAACGTGTTGGCTGCCCGCGTGGTCCGCGAGACCTTCGGGGTGGACAACGTTGTGGCCCGCATTTACGACCCGGACCGGGCGGAGGTCTACCAGCGCCTCGGCATTGCGACGGTGGCGACGGTCCCCTGGGCCGCTGACCAGGTGCTCCGCGCGGTCCTGCCGTCCGGCGCGGCCGGCGAATACCAGGACCCGAGCGGCCATCTCACGTTGGCCCGGTTCGACCTGCACCCCGATTGGGTGGGCGCGGATCTCGCCGCCGTGGAGCGCGCCGCGGGCGGCCGCACCGCCTTCCTGTCCCGCTTCGGCCAGGCGATCCTCCCCACCAAGGAAACCGTCTACCAGGCCGGGGACGTGGTCTACCTGATGGTTCCAACGGACCGCCTGCTCGCCGCCGAACGAACGCTGGCCCGGCCGCCGGAGCCCGAGTCATGATGAAAATCCTGGTCGCGGGCGCCGGCTCAGTGGGCCGGTCGATCGCCCGCGAGTTGTTGGCGAACGGCCACGAGGTCATCATCATTGACAAGAATCCCGCCGCCATGAAGGTCGCCTCGGTCCCGGACGCGGACTGGATTCTGGCGGACGCCAACGAGTTGCGCACCCTGACCGAGGCCAAGTTGGAGGAGGTCGACGTGGTGGTAGCCGCCACCGGCGACGACAAGGCCAACTTGGTGCTCGCGCTCCTCGCCAAGTCCGAGTTCGGCGTCCCCAGGGTGGTCGGCCGCGTCAACAACCCGAAGAACGAGTGGATGTTCGACCAGCTTTGGGGGGTCGACGTGGCCGTTTCGACCCCCCGCATCATGACGGCTTTGGTCGAGGAGGCCGTCTCGGTGGGCGATGCCGTCCGGATCTTCACGTTCCGCCAGTCCGACACCGACCTGATCGAGACCACTTTGGCGGAGGACTCGCCTTTGGTCGGCCAGCAGTTGGGCCAGTGCGCTTGGCCCGACGATGCCGTGTTGGTCGCCGTTGTCCGCGACGGCCGCCCCCTCACGCCGGACCCGGACGGCTTCCTGGAAGGCCGCGACCAGTTGCTGTTCTTGGCCTCCCGCGACGCCGCCGACGGGCTCCAGCGCATCCTGGACGCCCGCTGACTACTCGGGGGCCGACGACCCGCCTTCAGCGCTGGCCGACGGTTCGGGGTTGACCTCGCCGCCTTCCTCGGCCTTGTCGGGCGGCTCCGAGGAGCCCACGTCCACTTGCTCCGGCTTGCCCCCGAACGGCGGGACTGCGGCCGGCTGGCCCGCGTCGACTTGGCGCCAGCCGCCGGCCTCATTGTCAAAGCGCCATTGGTGCGCGGCCAGCGGGAAGACGTTCCACAGCAGGTCGCCGTTCTTGCTCCTGGCTGGCAACGCCGCGTAGAAGTCCCCGTTGGGCGCCTTGTAGGTGGACCACAACTCGGGGTTGTCGAGCGGACTGTCGGGGTCGAACCACATGACGACCAACCCGTCCTCGGCCTGCTCTATTCCGGGTCCGTCGGTCCAGCCAAGGTCGGTCGAGATGTTCAGGGGCTTGCCGTTCTGGTCAAACAATTGGACGTGCTCAAGGGGCCTGCCCTCCGCGTCGAACGCGAAGATGTTCCGCACCGGAACGCCCCCGAAACAGAGTTGTTCTGAACAGTAGTCCGCCTCAGCCGTTTTCCCATACGGTTCTTGGGCGTAGGCTCCACCCGAGGCCGGAAAACTCCAATTGCCCACGAATAACATAAGCGCCGCCCACACAGTGACGATCACCGCCACGGTGTTGAATGCCGCCAACAGCACTCTGGTCCGCCGCGGGCGCTCCCCCCAAGGGACCTGACCAAGCGCCATGCTCGCGGCAATGACGACGCAAAATACGATCACCTTGACCAAGTCGTCGGTGCCTTGGCCGTCAAGAGCCTCATATCCTAAGACCAGGACAGCCAGCGCTCTGATCACCCACCAAACCGGCCGCATCTTCCGACCGACCCAAACGGCACCCCGCCACCAGCGAGTCCGGCCCCAACGCAGGGCTGCCGCTCGTAGCTCTTCGAAAGAACGCTGCACAACTGAAGGCGGGCTCGGCACGGGATCCCCGCCTGCCGCCGGCGCCGACCCGCCGGCCCGCGGCGGCAGGTCCGCCGCCGCCCGCAGCTCGTCGGCGTAGAGCCGGGGATCTCCGAACCGCTCCGCGATGCGCTTTAGGGTGAGGGCGTCGCTGGCGCCGGAGTTTTGGTCGCCCGAATCGGCCAGGGCGTCCGTCAAGTCCATTTCGAGATCGTCGGTCAGGTCCCGCACCTGTTCGGGGCTGAGCCCGGCGAGTTCGCGCCGAACCGCCTCCGCATAGTCCCGCACGGCGGGAACGAAGATCACGCTGTTCACTGGGCCACCTCCTGATCGGCCAGGATGTTGTTCATGGTTTCCGCCAATTTGCGCCAGTCGCGGGTCTGGGCCTGGGCAACGGCGCGGCCATGCGCGGTGATTCCGTAATACTTGCGATGCGGCCCCTCGTCAGAGGGCACAACGTAGCTGGTCAGCGTGCCCGCGCCGTAGAGGCGCCGCAAGGTGCCGTAGACCGAGGCCTCGGCCACTTCGCTGAGCCCGGCCCGGCGCAGGCGCCGGACAATGTCGTAGCCGTAACCGTCTTCTCGGCGCACTTCCGCCAGCACAGCCAAGTCCAGCACCCCTTTCAACAATTGCGTGGTGTCCATTGGACCTCCTCGTCGTTATCTTGAAACCAAGGTACCATGCATTGCGCGGTACTAATGCATGCGGGCACCGCGTGTCGCGTCAACGGAAACCGGCCCCTTTGATCGGGCGGAAAAAGGTACCGTCCCCGTTTTGGCTTTGGGAGCGGCTGAACGTGGCCTGAGCATTTCTGCCTGATCTGCCTCCCTCTGCCCCGTTCTGGCCTGTAGCGTGCCATCTGAGTACGTCCCCGTCCATGAGCCCGGCATCGACCGCCGGCGACCCCCTAGTGAGGCCGACAAAATGACGATTCCGCCACGTTTCAGCCGCCGCACCCTTCTAAACCCACCAGATGGCGCCAAGCGGACGCCCGTTCGCCTGGTCGCCATGGCGTCCGCCGGCGCCATCGCGCTGACCGGCGCCCTTGTCGCGGGCACGCTGTTCGGCGTTTCTCCGGCGGCGGCGGTGACCTATCAGAACGGCTGGAACGGCCGGTTCGAAGCGGGGCAGCTCTGGGCTGTGGGAGGGACCGCCAGCGCCTACGCGCTGCCGCAGTGGTTGCCGGACGCGGCCTCCGCCACCCCGGCGGACTTCGCCACCCGCTTGCGGGCCGCCTACGACCAGGCGGGCGACCGGGCGGGCCAACCCTGCCCGGGCGGCTGGGACGTCTTGGCCACAGGACCCGTCGAAATGGCGCAGGGTTCCGCCCGCCCGGTGCAGATCGGCTGGGACACCGCGACCGGCCGGGCTGGACTGGTGCAGGACGGGACCGGGGCCTGCCACGCCGTCAAGGACCAGGACGGCATTCTGAAGGGAATGAACGGCGGCGAGGTCGATCCGATCAGCGGAGTGCTGTTCTACGTGGGCGAGGCGCCCCAACCCGTCTTGGGAACTGATAACTACTTCCCGCTCGGGATTGGCGCCGCCGTGGTCGAAAACCGCCGCCACCCGAACGAGCCCGACTTCCAACTGCGCGAGTGGCTCACCGTGGAGGACGGTTGGTCTGAGGCGGAGGATTACGTAACCACGTTGGCGGCGGCGGCCGCGGGCGCGGGCAGAACGGGCAACCTCGACGGCGAGTGGTCCCTCAGCGCCGACCTCGCCGTGGACGCCACGGGCGCGGTCTACCGGCTGGCGCGCTTCGACGTGCCCGCCACCCAGTTGGACCATTGGGCGCTGCTTCGGTTCGAAGTGGAACGTGACAGGTCGAGCGGGTATCCCGAGACCGATTGGTCGCACAACGTGGTCAGGGTATTCGAAGACGTCGCCGCCAATGACGCCACTGGCCTGGCCCTCATCGGCGCCGACCTTTACTCTTCCCACGCCGACGGCTCCATCCGGCGCTGGAACATCAGCGCCGGAACCAGCCAACTGCTGGGCCAGGCGCCGGGAGTGGCCGACCTGACCACCGTGGCGGCGCACAGCGCGATCACCGGCCGCGTTCAGGTCGTGGACCAGGGCGGCGATTTGGCCAACACTCTGGGCGGAGAGCGGGTTGAACTCTGGCGAGAGGTGAACGGCACACGGTCTCTGGCCGGAGTGACTGCAACCGCGCCCGTCAGCGGCTTCTACTGGTTGCCGCTTCCGGAGGATGCGGCCGGGACGTACTACGTCCGGGTTCGCACGCCCAGGCGGTCGGACGGCCTGCCCACCATACAGGTAAGGGCCAGCGGGCGGGAGATCACGCCGCCCGGCTATTCCTACTACTACGCCCGAGCGAAGAATGAAGGCACGCCGCTTTGCGCCACCGCCGAGGGCGACTACCAGGATTCGGAGGGCGGAGGCTACTACTACTACGAATGGGAAGACCGGGAGTGTTACGGGGCCAGGGGGGACGCGGTCGATCCCGCCCAGGTCACCGATCCGCTGGCCGCTGCGGGAGGCGCCAACCACGTCACCCGCATAGCCCTCAACGACCCCACCGAGCCGGTCAACGTCGACTTCACCTTCGAGGCTCACCTGGGGTGGGGCGACGCTCCGGCGCCCTACCCGACTCTGGAAGAGGACGGCGGCCCCTACGCCAACCCGGAGCTGCTGACGTCCGGCGCCGGATCACACGGCTTCTACGCCCAACCGAATCCCAAAGGCCTCGGCAACTCAACCCACCTCACGTTCTCACCGGCGGGGACCGCCTCCGGCTCCCCGGTCTCCATGCAAGGAGGCCTGCTGGCGGCTGGCCAGACCTACACCCTCAGCGCCGACGTTTGGGGGGAACTGACCAACCGGTCGACCGCCAAGCTGTGGCTCGACCCGCTGACCGCGAACGGCACGCCGTCCGGGCAGTTCAGCCAGTTGGTTCTGAGCGGCCGGCCGGTTCTGTATGCCGACGACGATTCCTACGCCTACATCGCAGACACGTACACGGCGCCGACCACCGAGCCGGCAGGCGGGTTCCAGCTAACCTACGGCCGCATGCGAGCCAGCGTTGATCCGGCTGTGACACCCACATCAAGGGCCCTGACCGGCCACGAGGCCGATTCGGGCGTGGTGCCGGGCTCGGTGGACGACATAGGTTACGGGATCGCCTCGCACGTGGTGCGGGTTAGGCCGCGTCTGGTCGATGTGCCCACCCTCTACCCCCGTTGGCGTTTCTGGTACACCTTCACCAACACGTCTGACCGGTGGCCCTCAAGCTCTCAAACGGTGGTCGACCCCGGTTATTGGGTCAAGACGGTTGATCCGGTCGCCGTCGCGGTGACGAACGCCTCCCAACCCGTGGGCATCACGCTCACCGGCGTGCTGCCCGAGGCAGACGGCAACCTGGACGGCTGGGAGCTGGACGCGGCTCGCACGAAATGCTCCGACACCTTCACCGGCCAGCCGATAGCCTTCACCACCAACGGCAACACCGTGCAAGTGTCGGCCCCCGCCGCCACCGGTTGGCGAGACGTCACCTGCGTGCCCGCCTATCAGCGCACGGGCTATGGTTACGGCGTCACCACGGCGATTCGACCCTCGCCGTTGGCGTCCAGCCCCCGGCCCGTTGGTCAGCGGGACGCCTACCGGGTCCAGCCGACTCTGAAAACGCAATACACCGACAGCACGGGCAGCGGGCTGGAGGTTTTCATGACTCTGACCCCGGCGGGCGGCGGCGCCACCGCCGACGGGGCGAAGTTTCAGGCGACTGACGCAGCCAACATGACCTGCAGCACTTGGTTGGCCACCGGCGGCCTGTCGGTGTGCGACGCGGCCGGAATAACCGCCACCCAGGCCGGCGAATACACCTTGACCGTTTGGGAGGCGGACACCGCCGACTCCCCCGAGACTTTCACCCTCTACTTCGCCGGCGAGATCACACCGCCGGGGCCCAGGACCTGGGGCGAGATGTGGATTGAGGACACCGAACCGGTGGTGGCCGACTACGGCCTTGAGGACGGCGCCCCCGGCTATGTGGCGCCTTGGGACTATTTCACCATCCACCTGCGGGCTTGGATGGCGGCGGGAACACTGGAGCTCCCGTACGAAGGGCTCGAGTCCAGGATTCGGCCCAGCAGCACGTACGTCAACTACCCCTGCGGGTACTCAGAATTGCACTTTACCGACGCCGTGGCAGTCCAGGGCGACCCGGGGCACTACACGTTCACCGTCGCCTCAAGTTGCGCGGGAGAAGTCGCCCTCTACCCGTACGTGTCGATCCCGAACAACAGCGGCCACCTGATCGACTTCACGTGGCGAACCGGTTCGCCCCGGTTGGAGTTCGCCAACCTTGGCGTCCCAGACTGGTCCCAGTCCTATCTGGGGACTTGGGGAGGCGAGGCCAAGATTGGTTACACGGGCACGGAGATCCAGCAGGCGTACGACTACGTGGTGGACGCTGAGGTTGTGCTAATCGACGCCAACGGTTCGTGGCTCGAATGGCCCACCGTCTTGGACGAGGACGATGATGAGATCCTTGATCCGGCGTGGCGCGATCAGGTGACCTGGTCAGCGAGCAACCCCGCAAGCATCAGGGTGGTGCCTATTACCGAAGACCAGACTTGGTATGACGATGCGCCGCGATTCTGGGTTGTCGGCGACAAGCCCGGCGAGTACTGCCCGGCAGTTGACGTGACTTGGAAAGGCGTGACGCGCGAGCTGGTATGCGACGAGCCCATCAGATTCACCGGCGATTATGTAGATCTGAGCACGGCCTCGGCGCGGGTCACCCAGACTCCGGGCCAACCGGCCAACATGGACACGGGCGCCCCCGAGGCGGAATGGGGCCGCCAAACCGTGATCATCGAGGCCACCGACGCCTTTGGCTACCC